>DASUOY010000179.1:0-9664 GCA_036276395.1 Pseudomonas sp. | reverse complement strand
AGCCTGTTCTCGGCCAAGGCCCTGGGCCGCCTGCTGCAAGGCGTCGAGCGACGCGTGGCGTTTGCACCGGATATCGAGATCACCCTGGAAGCCAACCCCGGCACCTTCGAGCAGGCCAAGTTCCGCGACTACCGCAGCCTTGGCATCAACCGCCTGTCGATCGGCGTGCAAAGCTTCCAGGCGCCCAAGTTGATCGCTCTGGGGCGCATCCACGACGGCGATGAAGCCGTGCACGCCGCCGATATGGCCCGCGCCGCCGGCTTCGACAACTTCAACCTGGATCTGATGCACGGCCTGCCGGAGCAGTCCATCGAAGACGCCCTGAGCGACCTGCGCATCGCCATCGCGCAAAACCCGACCCACCTGTCCTGGTACCAGCTGACGGTGGAGCCCAATACGGTGTTCTGGAACCAGCCGCCCGAGGTGCCGGAGGACGATATCCTCTGGGATATCCAGGAAGCCGGGCAGGCCCTGCTGGCCGCCGAGGGCTACGCCCAGTACGAAGTCTCGGCCTATGCGCAAGCCGGCAAGGCGGCGCGGCACAATCTCAATTACTGGACCTTCGGCGATTTCCTCGGCATCGGCGCCGGCGCCCACGCCAAGCTGAGCCGCCCGGACGGCAGCATCAGCCGCAGCTGGAAAACCCGCCTGCCCAAGGACTATCTGGACAGCGGCAAGCGCTTTAGCGCCGGCGAGCGCCCTCTGGGAGCGGAGGAGCTGCCCTTTGAATTTCTGATGAATGTGCTGCGCCTCACGGACGGCGTCGCCAGCGAGTTGTTCACTCAGCGCACCGGCCTGCCGCTCAGCCTGCTCGCCGCGGCGCGCAGCGAGGCGCAGCAGCGCGGCCTGATGCGCAGCGATCCGGCGCGCCTGGTGGCCACCCGCGAAGGTCAGCTGTTTCTCAACGACCTGCTGCAACACTTTCTGCCCTGAAACACTGTCTGTCCCCAGACTAAGGAAACCGGATGGATCTGCTACTCGACCTGATCGTCACCCTGTCGCGCTGGAGCCGCAGCCACCTCTACGATATTGCCCTGGCGATCATGGCCACCCTGCTGGTGCTGTTCGGCCCCGGTATCAACGCCTGGGTGCAGCGCAATACCGCCAGCCTGAACTTTATCTTGCGCACGCTGGTCTTCGTCCTGCTCTGCGCCGTCGGTTACGGCCTGCTGATCGTCTTCGCCACGCCCTATATGGCCAAGGGCCTGGGCTACTTCAACAACTTCACCCTGGCCCCGGTGTTGCTGCTGGTGTTCTTCGTGATCGGCATTCTGGCCGACCGCAACTGACAGCCAGCACCTGAGGTTGTAGGGTGCGCCGTGCGCACCAAGAGCCCACAATCTGCACTGGTGCGCGCAGCGCACCCTACTCGTTGAGCCGCAATCGCCGGTACAAAAAAGCCGCCCCAATCGGGCGGCTTTTTTGTGCTCAGGGTGAAACTCAGTTGCCTTCGCGGCGCAGCGCCTGGGGGCTAAAGTCGCGCGGACTCAAGCGGGCATTGAAGTCGTACATCGGCTCATTGTTATCCAGGCCATCGACGAAATAGCGCTTGCCCTTGAAGTCGTAGAGCGTCTCCAGGGTGCTGCCGAACATCGGCACCTCGTAATAGCTGATCGGGTGGCTTTCCTGCAGCCCGCTGAGCTCGCCCTTGCGGTCATACAGATCGACCGCGAGGATCTGCCAGCTGTCCTCGTCGAGATAGAAACGGCGCTTGCCATAGGGATGACTGAAACCCTTGCGCAACTCGGCCTCGACCACCCAGACGCGGTGCAATTCATAGCGCAGCAACTCGTGGTTGAGGCTGTTGCGCTTGAGGATGCTGTCGTAGGGGATGCCCTGCTGATGCACCGCATAGCTGTTGTAGGGCACCAGCATTTCCCGCTTGCCGAGCAGCTGCCATTCGTAGCGATCCGGCGCGCCATTGTAGGAATCGACCACATCGGCGGTGGCCAGGCCGTTGGTGTCCGGCTGCAGGCTGTCATAGGCCAGCATCGGCAGACGACGCACGCGCCGCTCGCCACGGTTGAAGCGCCAGGCCTTGCGGATGGCCAGCACCTGATCGAGGGTTTCCTGCACCACCAGGGCAGAACCTGCCAGCTTGGCCGGCGCGACCACCCGGTACTTGTAATAGAACAGGGTGTTGTCCAGATCCTGCGGCGTGACACCTTCGCGACCGTAGCGGAAGTAGATGTCGCGCTCCAGCTTGAGCAGGTTGTAGGCGCCGTTGGAGAGCACCGCCGCCTGGTTGGTGACGAAGCTGATCTGCTCGCCGCGGTAACGCATGATGTGGTTCCAGATCGCTTCCTGGCCATTTTGCGGCAGCGGGAAGGGAACCCCGGCAGCGGCCCCGGACACGCCATTGCCGCCGGAGATCAGCTCGGCATTCAGCGCGTTGAAGCGGCTGGCGTCATAGATGCGCTGCGGCGCCGCGGCACTGCGCCGGGTGGGGAACACCCGCAGGGAATAATCCGGGTTGCGCTCCAACAGCGCCTTGAGCCCGATCGGCAACTGCGCCTGGTACTGCGCCAGATTCTGGCTGTTGACCTGGTACAGCGGTGCATCGGCACTGTAGGGATCGGGGTGATGCATGCCGGCCTTGTAGCCGGCCGGTGGTTGCGCCAGGCCGCCGTCCCAGGCCGGGATGGTGCCGGCGGCGTTGCCGGCGCGCTCGCCGCCCAGGGGCGTGAGGTCCTGACCGAGGCGCGCGGCCTGGGCCGGGTCGACTTTGGCCTGCGCTTGCAGCGCAACGGCCAGTAGCAGAATTGAAAGCGTTCTCAACACAAGCGTTCTCCTCGCAGCCTGGCTAAAAGCAGGGCTGCTGTTTTTATGACCCAGGCAAACAGAGCCCGGGTTTAGTTGCCGTCTTGGTGAGGAGCCGTCCTGGCGGGCGCCGGATTAGTCCGGTCTATATGCCGCCATCCCTGGGCTTTGAACCTGTCTACGATCTGCTGCGCGTCGGCTAAACGGCGTTGAAAACGACCTCAGAATGCTCATTTAGCACTCGTAAACTCCGCTTCTTCGGCCGTTTCGCCACCGTTTATCTCTAGCTCGCGAGATCGTAAACAGGTTCTTGTGTTGCGCCGCGCCGAGCGGGTCGGCGGGTAGAGGAATCAGCTAGTGCGCTGGAACTTCAGGTCCCACACGCCATGACCGAGGCGCTCGCCGCGCCGTTCAAACTTGGTGCTGGGCCGCTCTTCGGGACGCGGCACGTACTGGCCGTCCGCGGCCAGGTTCTGGTAGCCGGGCGCCGCGTTCATCACTTCCAGCATATGTTCGGCGTAGGCCTGCCAGTCGGTGGCCATATGCAGCACGCCGCCGATCTTCAGCTTCTGCCGCACCAGCTCGGCAAAGGCCGGCTGCACGATGCGCCGCTTGTTGTGCTTGGCCTTGTGCCAAGGGTCGGGGAAGAACAGCAGCAGGCGATCCAGGCTGGCATCGGCCACGCAGTTACGCAGCACGTCCAGGGCGTCGCAGCTGTAGACCCGCACATTGCCCAGGTTCTGCGTCATCAGGCCGTTGAGCAGGGCACCGACGCCAGGGCGGTGCACCTCGACGCCGATAAAGTCCTGCTCGGGGGCGGCGGCGGCCATCTCCAGGGTGGAGTGGCCCATGCCGAAGCCGATCTCGAAGGTGCGCGGCGCGCTGCGGCCGAACACCTGGTCGAAATCGCGCAGGCCATCTTCCAGTTGCAGGCCGAACTTCGGCCAACCCAGCTCCAGGCCACGCTGCTGGCCCTCGGTCATGCGCCCGGCGCGCATCACGAAGCTCTTGATGGTACGCAGGTTACGCGGGGCGGCGCCCTCGTCTGCCTGCTGGATTTCGTCGCTCATGGCGTTCTCTCGCAACCTGTGTCAACGCACAGCCCTGGGGTGTGCGCAAAAGGCGCGCAGTTTACCCCCTGCGGGGCAGACTGCCGAGTCCGTTCTGTCGCGTTCGATTTAGTTGATCAGGCCATCCAGCGGCGACGAGGCGCTGGCATACAGCTTCTTCGGCATACGCCCGGCCAGATAGGCCATGCGCCCGGCGATGATCGCGTGCTTCATCGCTTCGCCCATCAGAATCGGGTTCTGCGCATGGGCGATGGCGCTGTTCATCAACACCGCCTCGCAGCCCAGCTCCATGGCGATGGTGGCGTCAGAAGCCGTGCCCACCCCGGCATCCACCAGCACCGGCACCGTGGCTTCTTCGAGGATGATGCGCAGGTTGTAGGGGTTGCAGATGCCCAGGCCAGTGCCGATCAAACCAGCCAGCGGCATCACCGCGATGCAGCCCATGGCGGCCAGTTCACGGGCGATGATCGGATCGTCGCTGGTGTACACCATCACGTCGAAGCCGTCCTTGACCAGCACTTCGGCGGCCTTGAGGGTTTCGATCACGTTGGGGAACAGGGTCTTCTGGTCGGCCAGCACTTCCAGCTTGACCAGCTTGTGGCCGTCCAGCAGCTCGCGGGCCAGGCGGCAGGTACGCACGGCCTCGACCGCGTCGTAGCAGCCGGCGGTATTCGGCAGGATGGTATAGCGCTCGGGGCTGATCACATCCAGCAGGTTCGGCTCGTCCGGGTTCTGCCCGATATTGGTCCGGCGCACCGCCACGGTGACGATTTCGGCACCCGAAGCCTCGATGGCCAGACGGGTTTCCTCGAGATCCTTGTACTTGCCAGTGCCCACCAGCAGGCGCGACTGATAGGTGCGGCCGGCCAGGGTAAAGGGTTTGTCGCTGCGAACGTGGCTCATGGGTAATCCTCTTGAAGTGGGCGGGCTGTCAGTGCGCAGGCACTGGCTTCAACCGCCGCCAATGGCATGCACCACTTCAACCCGATCACCCTCGCTCAACGCGGTGGTGGCGTGCTGGCTGCGCGGCACTATGTCCAGATTGAGTTCGACCGCCACGCGCCGGCCTGCCAGATCCAGGCGGCTGATCAGGTCCGCGACGGTCTGGCCGTCGGGCAGCTCGAAGGCTTCACCGTTTAACTGAATATGCATGACGGCTCGGTCACAACTGGGGGAAAGGGTCGGCATTCTAGCCTGATCAGCCAGCATGACCAAGGCGAAAGGCTGCCGTTCGTCCTGCTTTTTGACTCTTGAGTCAGGCTATTTTCAGCTTCCAGGCCGCCAGGCCCAGGCACAGCCAGCCCGCGAGAAAAGCCAGGCCGCCGAAGGGCGTGATAATGCCCAGCGCGCCTATGCCGCTCAGGGTCAGCAGGTACAGGCTGCCCGAGAACAGCAGCAGGCCAAGGGCAAAGGCGCTACCGGCAAGGTCGAGCAAGCGTCCCGGCCGCTGCAACGCCAGCAGGCCGACGCCAAACAGGGCCAGGGCGTGAATCAACTGGTAATGCGTGCCGGTCTGGAACACCGCCAGATACTCCGGGCTAAGACGTCCCTTCAAGCCATGGGCGGCAAAGGCCCCGAGGCCGACCCCGGTAAAGCCGGCAAACGCCGACAACAGCAACCACAAACGCGCCATCCATAACTCCAGCTATAAAGGCAGGGCTGGCTATAATGGCGCGCAAATCCATACCGGCCAAGCCCGCATGACTCGACCCCTGACCCGCCGCATTCGCTCGCTCAGCCATAAGCTGCTGAAACTGCTGTTCTGGCTGATGCTTGGCTCGGCGCTGCTGGTTCTGCTGCTGCGCTGGGTAAGCCCGCCCGGCACGGCGCTGATGGCCGAACGCAAGATCGAATCCTGGATCGACGGCCAGCCCATCGACCTGCGGCGCACCTGGCGGCCCTGGAATGAGCTGCCGGACGACCTGAAGATGGCGGTGATCGCCGCCGAAGACCAGAAATTCGCCGAGCACTGGGGCTTCGATGTCGCCGCAATTCGCGCGGCCGTGGCGCATAACCAGCAAGGCGGCTCGGTGCGCGGGGCCAGCACGCTCAGCCAGCAGGTGGCAAAGAACCTGTTTCTCTGGTCGGGGCGCAGCTGGCTGCGCAAGGGCCTGGAGGTCTGGTTTACCGGCCTGATCGAGCTGCTATGGCCCAAGCAGCGGATTCTCGAGGTCTACCTCAATAGCGTCGAATGGGGCGATGGCATCTTCGGCGCCGAAGCCGCGGCGCAGCATCATTTCCAGCGCGGCGCGCCCTACCTGAACCGCCAGCAGGCCAGCCTGCTAGCCGCGGTACTGCCCAACCCCAGGGCCTGGAGCGCCAGCCGTCCCGGCCCGCATATCAACCGCCGCGCAGCCTGGATCCGCCAGCAGATGTGGCAACTGGGCGCCGGCCACTACCTCAGGCGCCTGCAACCGCAGCGGCCAAGTTGGTGGCCCGAGTGGCTGCCCGCAGCGCTCTAGCGGACCTGGGCTTTTCAGCAGACAGAAAAAAGCCGCACCTGGGTGCGGCTTCTGACAGTAGCGCGGTTTACGCCGTGATCGAGCCCTTGAGCTTGTTCATGGCGTTCTTCTCCAACTGACGGATACGCTCGGCGGAGACGTTGTACTTGGCCGCCAGGTCGTGCAGGGTGGATTTCTCCTCGGCCAGCCAGCGCTGATAGAGGATATCGCGGCTGCGCTCGTCGAGACCTTCCAGCGCTTCGTGCAAGTTGGCGTTGGAGCTGTCGCTCCAGTCCGAGTCTTCCAGCTGGCGGGCCGGGTCGTAGCGGTGGTCTTCCAGATAATGCGCCGGCGACTGGAAGGCGCTGTCGTCATCGTCATCGGCAGCCGGGTCGAAGGCCATGTCGTGGCCGGTCAGGCGGCTTTCCATCTCGCGCACTTCACGCGCTTCAACGCCCAAGCTTTCGGCCACGGCATGCACTTCGTCGTTGTTCAGCCAGGCCAGGCGCTTCTTCTGGCTGCGCAGGTTGAAGAACAGCTTGCGCTGCGCCTTGGTGGTAGCGACCTTGACGATGCGCCAGTTGCGCAGGATGAACTCGTGGATCTCGGCGCGAATCCAGTGCACGGCGAACGACACCAGGCGTACACCCATTTCCGGGTTGAAGCGCTTGACCGCCTTCATCAGGCCGACGTTGCCTTCCTGGATCAGGTCGGCCTGGGCCAGGCCGTAACCGGAGTAGCTGCGGGCGATATGCACGACGAAACGCAGGTGAGCCAGCACCATCTGCCGGGCGGCTTCGAGGTCCTGCTTGTAGAAGAGGCTTTCCGCCAGTTCGCGTTCCTGCTCGGGGGTCAACAGCGGGATGCCGTTTACCGCATGCACGTATGCCTCCAGGTTGGCACCCGGAACCAGAGCATGAACAGGTTGCAAAGAAGTGGACATCTGAATCCTCCGACTTACGAATCGAACGCAGTGTAGCACCGAGCTATATGACTAGGAACGTCTGTACAAGTTCCGTTACAGATAGTCAATATCAACAAAAACAATAACTTACCTAGGAGCCAATTCATTCAGGTGACGAGCGACCGCCAGCCAAGCGCCAATATAGCCCAGGAACAAGGCACCGAGCAGCAGGGATAGACCATCGGCTACCGGCACGCCAGCCAGTGCGAAATCGCTGCCATACAGACCGGCCAGGCGCACCACCGCATCGTTCAGCCAGCCCAGGCCGTAGGCCAACAGGCCCCAGGCCAGCAGCCCGGCACCCAGGCCGTAGAGCGTGCCCATATAGAGGAAGGGCCGACGCACGTAGCTGTCGGTGCCGCCGACCAGCTTGATCACTTCGATTTCGCTGCGGCGGTTCTCGATATGCAGGCGGATGGTGTTGCCGATCACCAAGAGCAGCGCCAGCACCAGCAGCAGGGTCAGGCCGAAGACGAAGCGATCACCAAGCTTGAGCATGGCGCTCAGGCGCTCGACCCAGAGCAGGTCGAGCTGCGCCTGCTGCACCTTGGGCAACTCGGCCAGGCGCAGGCGCAGGGCTTCCAGGGCGATCTTGTCGACCTCCTGCGGAGTCACCACTATCACCCCGGGCAGCGGGTTGTCCGGCAGCTCTTTCAGCGCCTCGCCGAGGCCCGACTGCTGCTGGAACTCCTCCAGCGCGCGCTCGCGGCTGATCCACTCGGCCTCGGCCACATCGTCCATGGCGGCGATCTGCTCGCGCAGCGCCTGGCCCTGGGCATCGGTGGCGTCCAGCTGGAGGAACAGGGAAATCTGCGCCGCGCGCTGCCAGGACACGCCCAGGCGCTCGACGTTATCCAGCAGCAGGGCCAGGCCCATGGGCAGGCTCAGGGCCACGGCCATCACCAGGCAGGTGAAGAAGCTGCCGATCGGCTGGCGGGCCAGACGGCGCAGGCTGTCGACCAGGCTGGCGCGGTGGCTTTCCAGCCAGGCATTGAACTGGCTGTGCAGGTCCTGCCCCTCATCCGGCCCCGGCGCGGCGGATTTCTTCGGCGCGGCGCCAACGCGCTGCGCCGGTTGCGGTGGCGGCATACGGGTGGCGCTCATGCGGCCTCCCCGTCGCCGATCAGGCGACCACGCTGCAGGGTCAGCATGCGGTGGCGCATGCGCGCGATCAGCGCCAGGTCATGGCTGGCGATCAATACGGTGGTGCCCAGACGGTTGATGTCTTCGAATACGCCCATGATCTCCGCCGCCAGACGCGGGTCGAGGTTACCGGTCGGTTCGTCCGCCAGCAGCAGGGCCGGCTGATGCACCACGGCGCGGGCAATGCCGACGCGCTGCTGCTGGCCGGTGGAAAGATCGCCGGGGAACTGCTCGGCCTTGTCGGCCAGCGAGACCCGCTCCAGGGCGCTGCGCACGCGCTTGCCGATCTCGTCCTTGGCCAGGCCGAGAATCTGCAGCGGCAGCGCCACATTGTCGAACACGCTGCGGTCGAACAGCAGCTGATGGTTCTGGAACACCACGCCGATCTGCCGGCGCAGAAACGGAATCTGCGCATTGGTGATATGCGACAGGTCCTGCCCGGCCAGCAACAGCTTGCCGCTGCTGGGGCGCTCCATCGCCAGCAGTAGGCGCAACAAGGTGCTCTTGCCGGCGCCGGAATGGCCGGTGACGAAGAGGAACTCGCCGCGGCGCACGTGAAAACTCAGTTCGTGCAGCCCGACGTGGCCGTTGGGGTAGCGTTTACCGACCTGCTCGAATTTGATCATCCCTATTTCTCCGCGAACAGCGCCTGAACAAAGGCCTCGGCCTCGAAAGTGCGCAAATCGTCGATGCCCTCGCCCACCCCGATATAGCGGATCGGCAAGGCAAACTGCTTGGCCAGGGCGAAGATCACCCCGCCCTTGGCGGTGCCGTCGAGTTTGGTCAGGGCCAGGCCGGTGAGATTGACCGTCTGGTTGAACTGCTTGGCCTGGTTGATGGCGTTCTGCCCGGTGCCGGCGTCCAGCACCAGCAGCACTTCGTGGGGCGCGCTGTCGTCCAGCTTGCCGATCACCCGCCGGACCTTCTTCAACTCTTCCATCAGGTTGTCTTTGGTGTGCAGGCGCCCGGCGGTGTCGGCGATCAGCACGTCCATGCCGCGGGCCTTGGCCGCCTGCACCGCGTCGAAGATCACCGAGGCCGAGTCGGCGCCGGTGTGCTGGGCGATCACCGAGATCTGGTTGCGCTCGCCCCACACCTGCAACTGCTCCACCGCTGCGGCGCGGAAGGTGTCGCCGGCAGCCAGCATGACCTTCTTGCCATCCTGCTGCAGCTTCTTCGCCAGCTTGCCGATGGTGGTGGTCTTGCCGGCGCCGTTCACCCCGACTACCAGGATCACGTAGGGTTGCTTGGCCGAATCGATGCGCAGCGGCTGCTCGACCGGCTTG
>DASUOY010000178.1:0-12219 GCA_036276395.1 Pseudomonas sp. | reverse complement strand
CCGCTGCGATTGAGCGGGGCGATCACGCCGCCGGTGACCTTGCCGGCCTCTTCGAGAATGGCCGCGGCGGTGTCTTCATCCACCACTTCCGCCAGGCCCGGCAACTGGGCCCACAGCTTGGAGACTTCGAACACTTCATTGAGCACAAAGCGCATATCGCGCAGGGGAGCCTTGTAGTCAGCCATGGGTAGATCCTCGAACAAACCAACGGGTATGTAACAGTGATTCGAGTTTAACCGAACAACTTTTCAGACACATAGGGTCGCGTAGTGACCAATAAGCCACAAATCGTTTGGCCGGCAGCACAATGCAAAAACCCGCCATTTGGCGGGCTCTTGCAGGGCTAAACCGTTTGTCAGAGGGCGAAATGCTCGGCCGGCAGCGTCATCATGCAGGCACTGCCCGCCTCGGCCGAAACCAGGTGAGCAGCGGTGCGCGGTAGCAGGCGCTTGAAGTAGAACTCGCAGGTGGCCAGCTTGGCCTGGTAGAAGGCGGCGTCACCCTCGCCCGCTTCGAGCTTGTGCTGAGCAACCAGGGCCATACGCAGCCAGAAGTACGCCAGCACCACGTAGCCGGAATACATCAGGTAATCCATGGAGGCGGCGCCGACTTCGTCGGGTTTTTTCATCGCGGCCAGGCCGATCTTCTGGGTCAGCTCGCCCCACTGCTGGTTCAGCGTCGCCAGTTGCGCCACATAGCCTTTGAGCTGCGGATGCTCGGCCTGGGCCTCGCAGAACTTGTGCACGATCTTGGTAAAGCCGCGCAGCAGCTTGCCCTGACTACCAAGCACCTTGCGTCCGAGCAGGTCGAGGGCCTGAATGCCGTTGGTGCCTTCATAGATAGGCGCGATGCGGCAGTCACGCACCAGTTGCTCCATGCCCCACTCGCGGATAAAGCCGTGGCCGCCGAATATCTGCATGCCGTGGTTGGTCACCTCCAGGCCGGTCTCGGTCATAAAGGCCTTGCAGATAGGGGTAAGGAAGGCCAGCAGGTCTTCCGCTTCCTCCCGTGCCTCGGCGCTTTCCCCCGCGTGCGCCTGATCCAGCAGCTGGGCGGTGAAATAGGCCAGGGCGCGGTTGCCTTCGTTGAAGGCCTTCATGGTCAGCAGCATGCGCCGTACATCGGGGTGCACGATGATCGGGTCGGCCGGTTTTTCCGGCGCCTTCGGTCCACTCAGGGCGCGCATCTGCAGGCGGTCGCCCGCGTACTTGATCGCGCCCTGAAAGCTTGCCTCACCCAGACACAGACCCTGCATGCCGGTGCCCAGGCGCGCGTGGTTCATCATGGTGAACATGCAGTTGAGGCCCTTGTTCAGCTCGCCGATCAGGTAGCCGGTGGCGCCGTCGAAGTTGATCACGCAGGTGGCGGAGGCCTTGATGCCCATCTTGTGTTCGATCGAACCGCAGCTTACGCCGTTGCGCTCACCCGCTTCGCCATCAGCGTTAGGCAGGAACTTGGGCACGATAAACAGTGAGATACCCTTGGTACCGGCCGGCGCGTCGGGCAGCTTGGCCAGCACCAGATGGACGATGTTCTCGCTCATATCGTGCTCGCCGGCGGAGATAAAGATCTTGCTGCCGTTGAGCACATAGCTGCCGTCTGCCTGGGGCACGGCGCGGGTCTTGATCAGGCCCAGGTCGGTGCCGCAGTGGGCCTCAGTCAGGCACATGGTGCCGGTCCAGCGGCCTTCGATCATGCGGGTCAGGTAGGCCTGCTTCTGCGCCTCGCTGCCGTGGGCATGGATGGCCGACATGGCGCCCTGGGTCAGGCCCGGGTACATGCCCCAGGAGTAGTTGGCCGAGGCGACCATCTCACTGACCAGCAGCCCGAGGGAGTGCGGCAGACCCTGACCGCCGTAGGTCGGATCGGCGGCCAAGCCGCTCCAGCCGCCTTCGGCGTACTGGGCAAAGGCCTCCTTGAAGCCCTTGGGCGTGGTCACCACGCCATCGTTGATCTGGCACTCTTCTTCGTCGCCGGAACGGTTCAGCGGCGCCAGCACCTGCTCGCAGAACTTGGCGCCCTCTTCGAGAATCGCGCCGACCATATCCGGGCTGGCATCGCTGGCGCCCTGAGCGGCGTAGCTGCCGTGGAAATCGAAGACATCATCGATCAGAAAGCGCATATCGCGCAGCGGGGCCTTGTACTCGGGCATGGTCGTTCTCCATCAGCAGGCGCGCGGGGCGCGGGTTAAGACCCCGAGCTTCGGCTACCTCAGGCCCCACCACAACGACGCTGCGTGCGCTGAATGCGCAGTCATAACAAATGCGCCGTCATAACAAGGGGCTCAGTCGCGCGCCGCGTCCAGCTTGACCGCACCGCGGCGCTGGCCGTGGCTGCGGATGCAATTGCGCCCGGCGCCCTTGGCGTTGTACAGGGCCTGGTCCGCGGCCTTGATCACCTGCTCTGGACTGCCGAGCTGGGCGCTGCGTTCGGCCACCCCGAGGCTGATGGTCACCGATACCTGGGTCGCCGCGACGCCTGCGCGGCGCTGCCGACCCTGCTTGTCATCGCGCGGGCGCTGCTGCTTGTCGCGCAATTGCAGGCGGTAGTGCTCGATGGCCAGCCGTACCTGTTCCAGGTGCGGGATGCATTCCTCCACGCTCTTGCCGGCAAACACCAGGGTGAATTCCTCACCGCCGTAGCGATAGGCCTTGCCGCCCCCGCCAACCTTGCGCAGCTGAGCGGCGACCAGACGCAGCACCTGATCACCGACATCATGGCCGTGGCTGTCGTTGAACTGCTTGAAATGGTCGACGTCGGCCATGGCGATCACATAGTTGCGGCCCAGGCGCTGCAAGCGCTCGTTCAGCGCACGGCGCCCCGGCAGGCCGGTCAGCTCATCGCGAAAGGCCATCTGGTAGGCCTCGTGGGCGACGGCTACCACCAGCATCAGCATAATCAGGCTGCTCATCACGTTCAGCGCATGGGGCAGGATAAAGGTCTGCGGCAGCATCCATAGCAAACCTACCAGGCCCAGCAACTGCGCCGCGTGCAGCGGCCGTGGCGCACGCAGGTACTGCACCAGCAGCAGGACCAGGCCGAGCAGAAACACCGGGTAGGCCAGTTGCACCAGGCTTAGCCACTCCAGTTGCAGCGCCGGCCAGCGGATCAGCGTCAGCCACTGCAGCAGCGCCTCGGGAAAGCGCCGCGCCAGGCCCAGCGCCACGGCGCCGACCGCCAACAGCACGGCGGCGCGGGCGACCAGGTCCTGGAGCAGGTGGGTACGTTCCTGCCAGGCCGCGTACAGACCATAGAGCAGCGGCAGCAGCAGGCTGCACAGGTGGAAAACCAGCGCGGTCGCCTCCCGCACCTGGCCGGCGCGACGGTAATGGTCGACCTCACCATCCAGCAGAAAATAGCCGAGGTAGAGCACCAGCAGCAGAAACACCTCGCGCTGGCGGCCATACACCAGGCAGAAGGCCCCGCCGAGCAACAGCAGCAGGGTCGGCAAGACATTGAACAGGGAGCTGAAGAACTCGCTCAGGACGCTAAGCCGCGCAAGCAACAGCCCACCGATCAGCAGTAGCAGCGAAGGCAGAAAGTGGCTCAGGCGCACAGCGGCAAGGCGTGACAAGACAGGCTCCAGAAACCGGCCGAACGGGTAAAAGGCGTCGGGCAGTTTGCCTGCATCAGGGGGAGAACGCACGGGAACTGCTGCGCAAATCGACGAGATGCCCAGCGGCGCTGAGCATGCAAATGGCGCACAGAAAAAATGGCCGGGAGCCATTTTAAACGTCGCGCAGCGACGGCCCGAAGGGTGGCTGCCAGGAATGGTGGGCCACAAAAGCGCCGGGAGCGCTTTTGCGCGCAAGCCCCAAAGGGGTGAAGCACATGGATGTGCTGAACATAAAAAAACCGCCACCCCAAGGGGCAGCGGTTTTCGACCTGCGGTGGAACCTAGGGCTTAGTAGCCCAGAGCGAAGTGCTCTTCGTCCAGATCCATCAGGTTGCCGGCGCCAGACAGCATGGCTTCGACGTGAGCGCGGGTACGCGGCAGGATGCGCGCGAAGTAGAAGCGCGCGGTCTGCAGCTTGGCCTTGTAGAAGGCCTCGTCTTCAGCACCGGCAGCCAGCTTCTCGGCAGCCAGGCGCGCCATGTCGGCCCAGAAGTAGGCCAGGCAGACGTAACCGGAATACATCAGGTAATCCACCGAAGCGGCACCGACTTCTTCGCGGTCTTTCATCGCGGCCATGCCCACTTTCATGGTCAGCTCGCCCCACTCCTTGTTCAGCTTGGCCAGCGGCTCGACGAAGGCTTTCACCGCGTCGTTGGCTTCGTTGGCCTGGCAGAACTTGTGCACGATCTTGGTGAAGCCTTTCAGCGCTTCGCCCTGGGTCTGCAGCACCTTGCGACCCAGCAGGTCGAGGGCCTGAACGCCAGTGGTGCCTTCGTACAGCATGGAGATGCGGCTGTCGCGAACGTTCTGCTCCATGCCCCACTCGGCGATAAAGCCGTGGCCGCCATAGATCTGTACGCCGTGGTTGGCGGCTTCGAAGCCGACTTCGGTCATAAAGGCTTTGGCGATCGGAGTCAGGAAGGCCAGCAGCGCGTCGGCTTGCTTCTTCTCGGCTTCGTCCTGGCTGTACTTGACGATATCAACCTGCTTGGCGGTGAAGTACACCATGGCGCGGTTGCCTTCGGCGAAGGCCTTCATGGTCAGCAGCATGCGGCGCACGTCCGGATGCACGATGATCGGGTCGGCGGCTTTTTCCGGCGCTTTCGGGCCAGTCAGGGAACGCATCTGCAGACGCTCACGAGCGTACTTCAGGCCGCCCTGGAAACCGATTTCGGCGTGAGCCAGACCTTGCAGAGCAGTGCCCAGGCGGGCAGTGTTCATAAAGGTGAACATGCAGTTCAGGCCTTTGTTGGCTGGGCCGATCAGGTAGCCGGTGGCGCCGTCAAAGTTCATCACGCAGGTAGCGTTGCCGTGGATGCCCATCTTGTGTTCGAGCGAGCCACAGGAAACGGCGTTGCGCGCGCCAACGGTGCCGTCGGCGTTGACCGAGAACTTCGGCACGATAAACAGCGAGATGCCTTTGGTGCCTTGCGGCGCGTCGGGCAGGCGGGCCAGAACGATATGGACGATGTTATCGGCCATGTCGTGCTCACCAGCGGAGATAAAGATCTTGGTGCCCGATACCTTGTACGAACCGTCAGCCTGCGGCTCGGCCTTGGTACGCAGCATGCCCAGGTCGGTGCCGCAGTGCGGCTCGGTCAGGCACATGGTGCCGGTCCACTCGCCGGATACCAGCTTGGTCAGGTAGGTGTGCTTCTGCTCGTCGGTGCCGTGCTCGGAGATGGTGTTCATCGCGCCGTGCGACAGGCCAGGGTACATGCCCCACGACCAGTTGGCGGTGCCGACCATTTCGCTGATTGCCAGACCCAGGGACTCCGGCAGGCCTTGGCCGCCGTGGTCAACATCGTGGGCCAGGCTCGGCCAGCCGCCTTCGACGAACTGCTGGTAGGCCTCTTTAAAGCCGGTAGGAGTTTTCACGCCTTCGGCAGACCAGGTGCAACCTTCGGTGTCACCTACACGGTTCAGCGGGGACAGTACCTGCTCACAGAACTTGGCACCTTCTTCAAGGATGGCGCTGACCATGTCCGGAGTAGCGTCCTGGCAGCCAGGCAGGCTCTGATAATGCGCTTCGTAGCCGAGCAGTTCGTCGCGTACGAAACGGATATCACGCAAGGGGGCCTTGTAATCAGGCATAGCGGTTAACCTCTGCGGTGGATTCTGAGTGTGTAGATGACCGGTTATTCGGTCGGTTTCGGGAGCAATCCCGGCGCTGAACTACCCCTTGGCGATTCAGCGAATCAAACAAGCGTTTGAAACATACGTTTATGCTTATTTAATGTCAAGCACCCCGAACGCAGCTTATGCAACCAGATTTATCAACTGCGACGGTTCGCGCAAAGCCTGCAAACGCCTATAGAGTTCAAGACTAGGCGGTGCCGGCAGATCCTGCCGGGCGGCGTCTGTGTCCTGCTCTTCTTCTGCTTCAGCCTTGGCCTTTTCCTCCTCGGCCTGCTCCGCGCGCTGCGTCTCACGCGCCTCCCGCAGTGCTTGCGCCTCGCTGCGGCGCAACTCGTTCAACTCGCTGCGGGCCTGGGCCATGTGCGCCTGGGCCTGGGCGGCGATGCGCAGATCCTGGGCGGAAGGCTCGGCCGGCGCCAGGGCCGCGCGCAGCACTATCTCCATCTTGCGCAAGGTGGCTTCGGGATCATTGGGGATCGGCCCGGACTCTATGCTGACCTCGCCGCCCACCGCATAGCGCTTGCCATCCGGACCACGGGTAAAGCTATAGGTCGGCGGCCCGGCATAACGCCCGCCAACAGCCGCATGGGCCTGCTCATGGGCGCGCACTTCCTGATCACGTTTGCTCAGCTTGGCGATTTCCAGCTGCTCGAGGCGCTGTTGCGGCGCGCTGGCTTGCTCCTTGTCGCGCGACTCATCGGCGCTGCCGGCGGGCTCGGCGGCTTTTTCGCTGGGATCGCGACTGGCCGCGGCTTGCTCCTCGGCCAGCGGCTGGGTGGCAGTGGGTGGGGATTGGGCGGCGCGAGTGGGATCCGCAGATAGATCGGCAGAAACGCCGGGCGCAGCAACGCGTGCCGGCAGTGAAGAGGCTGCAGGCGCAAAGTAAGACGTTGCGCCGCCAATGTGCATGCAATCACTCCTCGCCCCGGAGTTGCCTGCCCTGCTAGCTAACCTGACGCGGGTCGGGGCGGACCGCTCAAGCGTTGATGTCGATCACCGTACCCAATACTTCATCGGCGGTTTTCACCACCTTGGCACCCGCCTCGGCTTCGTTCTGCCCTTGGCGCAAGGCCACCAGACTTTCCGCCAGATCGGGACGGGACTGTTCAGCCGAACTCGGCGCCGGGTTGACCTGATTGGGCGGCGGCGCCGAAGAAGGTTGTTCTGGAGGAGGCGTCACGGCATTGCTGGCGATATCGGCGGCTGCCTGATCGACACGGCGCTGCCCCGCCTGAATGGTGCTGATGCCCGAGTTGAAGGCGCTACCGGAGATTTCCATAGCCATGCTCCCGCCACGATGGCAGATCAGTATCGACTTTCATTGAAGCAGAGATCGCTCGAAAAACGTACGAGCAAAAGGCTATGGCAAAAAACCTGCTTATAGCTTGAGGTTTAAAAAATCCAGTTCAAGATGGCTGGCGACCGCAGCGGGCGTGGCTTGCGCCAGGCGCGGCACATAACCCAGGCAAGGCGCGGGCAAGCGCTCGGCCAGGGTCGCTAGATTGTCCTCAAGCCGCGAGGTCTGCGGGTCGACCAGATTGGCCACCCAGCCGGCCAGAACCAGCCCGTCACGCACTATGGCCTCGGCCGTGAGCACGGCCTGATTGATGCAGCCCAGGCGCACCCCGACCACCAGAATTACCGGCAGCCCCAGGGCAATCGCCAGGTCGGACAGGTTCTCGCGCCCGGCCAGCGGCACTCGCCAGCCCCCCGCGCCTTCGACCAGGGTCAGCTCGGCGCCTTTGGCCAATACGGCCTGTACCGGCCCCAGCAGGCTGGCCACATCCAAATGCACAGCGGCTTCGCGGGCGGCCAGATGGGGAGCTATGGCCGGCTCGAACGCCAGCGGATTGACCTCCTCATAGCGCAGCGCCAGGCTGCATTCGCCCAGCAGCGCCAGGGCGTCGTCGTTACGCAAGCCCTCGGGCGTCGGCACACAACCCGAGGCCACCGGTTTGGCCGCCGCGGTGGACAGCCCGGCCAGCCGCGCGGCATGCAGCAGACCGGCGGCGATGGTGGTCTTGCCTATTTCGGTATCGGTGCCGGTAACGAAAAATGCAGCGCTCATCTAAGCAATGTCCTTACGCAGTACGCCATAAACCACCTGATAGGTCGCCGGCAGGCCTTGCGGCTGGCGGAACTGTTCGTAAGCCTGGAGCAGCGCCAACATCCGCGCCCGCCCGGTCAGGCCACCTGGGCGGCCGGGGTTGAGGTTGTGCGCGCCGAGGGCTTTCAGTTCATGGGTCAGGCTACGCAGATCCGGGTAATGCAGGACCTCCGGGCGGCTGGTCAAGCTCAGCAAGGCCAAACCACTGGCTGCACAGAGCCCTTGATAATCCTCAAAACGGCGGAAGCGATTGACGTGGACAAAACCGTCCACCGCCTGCCAACTGTCGCGCAGCTCCTGCAAGGTGCCGACGCACAGGCTGCTAAAGGCCAATACGCCGCCGGGCCGCAGCACCCGCCGGGCTTCGCTCAGCACTGCGGCAAAGTTCGCGCACCATTGCAGCGCCAGGCTGGAAAACAGCAGATCACAGGACTTATCGCGCAGCGGCAGGCGCTCGGCATCCCCGGCAATAAAGCGCTGCGCACCACCCAGCGGCTGGGCGTGGCGCAACATGCCTTCGGCGATATCCAGGGCTAGACCCTCGCCCCTGGGGAAGTGCTGGCCCAGGGCGCGACTGAAATAACCGGTGCCGCAGCCCAGATCCAGCCAGCGGGCGGGGCTGATCATGGCGGGCAGCTGCGCCAGCAGCTGCTGACCGACACAGCGCTGCAAGGCGGCGACGCTGTCGTAACTCTCGGCGGCGCGTGAGAATGAGGCAGCCACCTGGCGCTTATCCGGCAGGCCGCTCAGCGGGTCTTGCAGCAGATCAATCATCGCCGGCCTCGTGCAGAAAGCCCTGGATCGCCGCCGCCACTTCATGGGGACGTTCCAGGGCAAAGGCGTGGCTGGCCGCGTCGATCAGGCCGATCTCGATATCGGGCAACAGCTCCAGCAAGGCCGGCGCAGCGCTAGCAGGAACCAGGGCATCGGCGCCGGCGAACAGGTGCAGCTGCGGGCCGACAAAGGCCTGCAGGGCCGCGCGGGTATCCATCGCGGCAAGCAGATCCAGCCCGGCCAGCAGAGTGGCGGATTGCGCCAGCGGCGCCGCGCCCAGCAGCTGGCGCGACAGGCCGCGGGCATCGGCCGCCCCTTGCGCGCAGAGCAGGGCAAAGCGCTTCAGGGTGGCGCTGGCATCGGCGGCGCAACCCTGGCGAAAGGCATTAAAGGTTTCGCTCGGCATAGCGGCCAACCAGCCTGGCTCGGCGACAAAACGCAGGTTACTGGCCAGTGTCAGCAGGCCACTGCAACGTTCGCCACGGCGCGCCGCCAGCTCACTGGCGAGCATGCCACCGAGGGACCAGCCACCGAGCCAGGCATCCTGCGCCAGGTTGGCATCCAGCTCATCCAGCCAGTCGGCGGGGTCGCAGGAATCCAGCGGCGGCAGCGGTTCGATCTCGACATGCAGGCGCGGATCGAGGCCACGCAAGGCCTCGGCCAAAGGCTCAAGAGGCGCGCTACCCAGGCCCCAGCCGGGCAGCAGAATCAGCCGATCACGCATGGGCGGCGTCCTCGCCAGCCAGCAGCGGCCAGCACTCGGCCAGCGCTTCCAGCAGCAGTTCCAGCTGCGCCAGGCTATGGGCGGCGGACAGGGTCACGCGCAGCCGCGCACTGCCGGCCGGCACGGTCGGCGGGCGGATCGCGGTGACCAGCAGGCCGCGCTCGCGCAGCAGCTGCGACAGCTGCAGGGCGCGGCCGCTGTCACCGACCAGAATCGGCTGGATCGGCGTGGCACTGTCCATCAGCTCCAGGCCGATGGCCTGGGCGCCTTCGCGGAAGCGCTTGATCAGGGCATTCAGGTGTTCGCGGCGCCAGTGCTCGCTGCGCAGCAGTTCCAGGCTTTTCAGAGTGGCGCAGGCCAGGGCCGGCGGCTGGCTGGTGGTATAGATATAGGGGCGGGCGAACTGCACCAGGGTCTCGATCAATTCCTCGCTGCCGGCGACAAAGGCGCCGGCGGTGCCGAAGGCCTTGCCCAGGGTGCCGACCAGCACCTGCACATCGTCGACGCCCAGGCCGAAGTGCTCGACTATGCCGCCGCCGGTTGCGCCCAGCGGGCCGAAGCCGTGGGCATCGTCGACCATCACCCAGGCATTGGCGCGGCGCGCTTCGGCGCACAGCGCCGGCAGGTCGGCCAGGTCGCCGTCCATGCTGAACACGCCGTCAGTCACCACCAGAGTATTGCCGGCGGCCTTGCGCAGGCGATTGGCCAGGCTTACGGCATCGTTATGCAGATAGCGGGAAAAGCGCGCGCCGCTGAGCAGGCCGGCATCCAGCAGGGAGGCGTGATTGAGGCGGTCTTCCAGCACCGTATCATCGCGCCCGAGCAGGGCGGTGACGGCGCCGAGGTTGGCCATATAGCCGGTGGAAAACAGCAACGCCCGCGGTCGCCCGGTAAATTCGGCGAGGGCCTCTTCCAGCTGGTGGTGCGGCGTGCTGTGACCGATCACCAGATGCGATGCACCGCCGCCCACGCCCCATTTCGCTGCCCCGGCGCGCCAGGCCTCGATCACCTGCGGGTGATTGGCCAGACCCAGGTAGTCGTTGGAACAGAAGGCCAGCAGTGGACGGCCATCGACCTGCACCAGCGGCCCCTGCGGTGATTCAAGCAGCGGGCGTTGGCGATAGAGATTGGCGGCGTGGCGCTCGGCGAGGCGAGTGGCAAGATCGAAGCTCATGGCAAGACCCGGTGGATAACCGCAAGCGGGTTATCCACCCTACAGAAGGACTACGTAGGGTGGATGACGCGAAGCTCATCCACCGCCTGACTTCAGACCGCGGCGTTATAGAACTGCTTGGAGTCGCGCTGCTCGACCAGGGCCTGCTCGATGGCGGCCTGGTGCACTTCGTCGGCGTGCTCCTGGCGCTCTTCCGGCTTGATGCCGAGGCGGGCGAACAGCTGCATGTCCTTGTCGGCCTGGGGGTTGGCGGTGGTCAGCAGCTTCTCGCCGTAGAAGATCGAGTTGGCGCCGGCGAAGAACGCCAGGGCCTGCATCTGCTCATTCATCGCCTCGCGGCCGGCGGACAGGCGCACGTGGGACTGCGGCATCATGATCCGCGCCACGGCGAGCATGCGGATAAAGTCGAACGGATCGACGTCCTGCTCATCGGCCAGCGGCGTGCCCTTGACCTTGACCAGCATATTGATCGGCACCGATTCCGGGTGCTCCGGCAGGTTAGCCAGCTGGATCAACAGCCCGGCGCGGTCGTCCAGCGACTCGCCCATGCCGAGAATGCCGCCGGAGCAGATCTTCATCCCCGCCTCCCGCACATGGGCCAGGGTTTCCAGGCGCTCGGAATAGGTGCGAGTGGTGATGATATTGCCGTAGAACTCCGGCGAGGTGTCCAGGTTGTGGTTGTAGTAGTCCAGGCCGGCGGCGGCCAGGGCGGTGGTCTGCTCTTTATCGAGCTTGCCCAGGGTCATGCAGGTTTCCAGGCCCATGGCCTTGACCCCTTCGACCATCTTCAGCACATAGGGCATGTCCTTGGCCGACGGGTGCTTCCACGCCGCGCCCATGCAGAAGCGGGTGGAGCCGATGGCCTTGGCCTCGGCGGCAGCCTTGAGCACCTTCTCCACTTCCATCAGTTTTTCTTTGTCCAGGCCGGTGTTGTAGTGGCCGGACTGCGGGCAGTACTTGCAGTCTTCCGGGCAGGCGCCGGTCTTGATCGACAGCAGGGTGGAAACCTGCACGCGGTTGGCATCGAAATGCGCGCGGTGCACGGTTTGCGCCTGGAACAGCAGGTCGTTGAAGGGTTGCTCGAAGAGCGCCTTGACCTCATTGAGGGTCCAGTCGTGACGCAGGTTGGCGGCGGTGGTAGCGCTCATCGGTAATTCCTTGTTATTTCAAACGGCTTGCTAGAGTCAGTAAGCACGGCACGGATGCTCGGCATAGTTATGGAAGCGATATGCGCTGTCAACCCGATAGACTCGCCAAGGTTTACAACTGGTTAAAAAACAAACAGACCTGCTTGCTCTGCGACGAAAGCGCGGACGCCATGCTGGCCATCTGCACCAGCTGCGAGGCCGAACTGCCCTGGCTGGGCGGGCATTGCCTGGTCTGCGCGCTGCCACTAACGGCCCAGGGCCTGATCTGCGGCGCCTGCCTGCAACGACCGCCCAGCTTCCAACGGGTGGAAGCGCCCTGGCGCTATGCCTTCCCCATCGACAGCCTGATCAATCGTTTCAAACATCAGGCCAAGTGGCCATTGGGACGTCTGCTCGCCGAGCTTTTGTCACAACACCTGCAACATGCCTTCGATGAGGGCCTGCCCAGGCCCGACCTGCTGCTGCCCGTGCCGCTGGCCGACAAGCGGCAGCGCCAGCGTGGCTTCAACCAGGCGGGCATGCTGGCGCAGTGGCTCA
>DASUOY010000177.1:0-4121 GCA_036276395.1 Pseudomonas sp. | reverse complement strand
GGCGCGCTCATGCCCAGTTGCCGGCAGGCATCCGGCAGCTCGCGGATACGCCCGGCGCCGACACGGATCGAGGTCGGGTAATTCCAGTTCATACGGTACTGATCGAGAGTCATCGCGTGCCTCACAGCTGAGTCTTGAAGTGGAAGGATTTCGGCCGGGTCAGCTGCTCGTAGCCAACCCTGGAGAGGGTGCAGCCGCGTCCGGAATTCTTCACCCCGGTCCAGGCCAGGGCCGGATCCAGGTAATCGCAGCGGTTGAGAAACACCGTGCCGGCCTGCACGCGGTCGGCCAGGGCCATGGCGGCGTCCACGTCGCGGCTGAAAATGGCGGCGGTCAGGCCGAACTCGCTGTCGTTTATCAGCGCCAGGGCTTCTTCGTCATCGCGCACCTTCTGGATGCCCACCACCGGCCCGAAGGACTCCTCCACCATCACCCGCATGCCATGGTGCACGTTGGTCAGCACCTGGGGCGCGAGGTAAGGCGTGCCGGGCTTGTCCATGGGGAAATCGGCCGGCACCAGATGGGCGCGCGCGCCCTGCTCGATGGCGTCGTGGATCTGTTCACGGACGAAATCCGCCGCTTCGGCACGCACCAGCGGGCCCAGGGTGGTGTCCGGATCGTCCGAGCGGCCCAGCTTGTACTGCCTGACCAGGGCCACCGCCTGGGCGACGAACTGCTCATACAGCGCCTCGTGCACATAGATGCGCTCGATGCCGCAGCAGGACTGCCCGGAGTTGAAGAAGGCCCCGTCTATCGTGGTTTCCACCGCGTGGGCCAGGTCGGCGTCGGCACGCACATAGGCCGCATCCTTGCCGCCCAGCTCCAGGCCGACGCTGATAAAGCGCCCCGCCGCTGCCCGCTCGACCATATAGCCGCCCGGCACCGAGCCGGTAAAGGCGACATGATTGATGCTCGGCGAGCGGATCAGGTGTTCGGTTTCCGCGTGGGTCAGGTGCAGGTACTGGAACACGCCGTCCGGCAAGCCGGCTTCGACGAAGGCCTCGACCATGCGCTCGGCGCACAGCGGGGTTTGCGCCGAGTGCTTGAGCAGCACCGCATTGCCCGCCAGCAGCGCCGGCAGCACCGCGTTGACGGCGGTCAGGTAGGGGTAGTTCCAGGGCGCGATGACAAAGGCCACGCCCAGCGGCTCACGGCGGATAAAGCGGGTAAAGCCGGGTTTATCCGGCAGCTGGATATCGGCCAAGGCGCTCTCGGCGATATCGGCCATATAGCTGGCACGCTCGACAAAGCCGCGAATCTCGCCGGCGGCATAACGGATCGGCCGGCCCATCATCCAGCACAGCTCCTCGGCCAGCTGGCTTTCCTTGGCGGCGAAGGCGGCTATGGCCTTGCGCGCGATGGCCACGCGCTCGGCCAGCGCGGTTTGCCTCCAGCGTTGCTGCGCCTGCTCGGCGCTAAGCAGAGCGGCGAGAATCTCCGGGTTGGAGGCCAGATGGCGCTCGACATACACCGAGCCGTCGATGGGCGATATGCATTGCAGCTTGCTCATTGCAGTCCTCCATAAGCCCCTGCGCCCATGGGCCAGGAGCGGCGCGGCTCAGATGATTTCGAAGTAGCGGTCCAGTTCCCAATCGCTGACATGGCGGCGGTACTCGCGCTCCTCCCATTCGCGGCTGGCGGCGAAGTGCTCGACGAAGGCATCACCGAACAGCTCCCGCGCCGCCTGGGAGTTTTTCAGGCGCTGCGCCGCATCCCACAGGGTGCGCGGCAGGGCCAGCTCCTCCGGGTGCTGCATGGCATAGGCATTGCCCACCACCGGAGCGGTCGGCTGCCATTGCTGCATCACCCCGTACAGCCCCGAGCCGATGGCCACCGACAGGGCCAGGTAAGGATTGCCATCGGCCGCGCCGAGGCGATATTCCTGGCGCTGCGACTTGTCCGTGCCGGGAATCACGCGCAGCGCGGCGGTGCGGTTCTCCACCCCCCATGTGGCATCGGTGGGTGCCCAAAAACCTGGGATCAGCCGTCGGTAGCTGTTCAGCGTCGGCGCCACCATGCACAGGAATTCCGGCATCAGACGTTGCTGGCCGGCGAGGAAGTGGCGCTGGATCTGGCTCATATTGTGCGCCTGGGCCGGGTCATAGAAGGCCGACTTGCCGCTGGCCTGATCGCGCAGGGACACATGGATATGCCCGCTCTGCCCCGGGTACTTGCCCGACCACTTGGCCATAAAGGTGGCCATCAGGCCGTTGCGCTGGGCCAACACCTTCATAAAGGTCTTGAACAGCGCGCCCTTGTCGGCGGCCGCCTCGGCCTGGTCATAGGCGATGGCCGCCTCCAGCACGCCGGGGCCGGTTTCGGTGTGCAGGCCCTCGATGGGGAAATCCATGCACTCGGCCATTTCCAGAATCTCGTGGTACAGCTCGGCATGCACTGAGTTGCGGATCATCGAATAGCCGAACCAGTCCGGGGTAAAGGGCTTGAGGTTGCGAAAGCCCTTCTCGCGCGCCGACTCCGGGGTTTCATCGAACATAAAGAATTCGTATTCCAGGGCGGCGAAGGCATCGAAGCCCATGGCCTTGCAACGCTCCAGCACGCGGCGCAGGGTGGCGCGCGGGCAGACCGCCTCGGCGGCGCCGGCAAACTCGCAGATAAACAGCAGCATGCCGTTTTCAAATGGCAGATCCCGGCAGGTGTGCGGCAGCACGCGCACCGGCGCATCCGGGAAGCCGGTGTGCCAGCCGGTGTACTGGGCGTTGTCGTAGAGCTGATCCTTTACATCCCAGCCCAGCACCACATCGCAGAAGGCGAAGCCGTGCTCCAGGGCGGAGAAGAACTTGCTGCGACTGAGGTACTTGCCGCGCATCACCCCATCGTTATCGAACACCCCGACCTTGATATGACTAAGCCCACGTTCCTCGACGATGCGCTTGGCGTCCTCGATGGTTTTGACCTCTCGCGGATTGAGCATGCTGACCCCCTTCTTGTTGTTATGGTGACTTCCGCTGTCGTTGCTCCAGGCGACCGCTACGACTGCACACCCTTGCCTGACCAAACGCCCGGTGAAAGCCCACTGAGTGTGGTACAGGATTGCCAACTTGGCTGGCACCCAGGCAACGCAACGACGCTGTATTCACAGCAGACCTGCGCTGCGCAAACAACCACGCCCGCGGCCTGCGCGGCGGGCGTGAGGTGTGGCGCCCTGGCTAGCAGCGGTAAGGCGAACCCGCCTTGGCCATCAGTGCGTTGTACTTCTTGAAGATCTCCACCACCTTGGCGCAGCGCGGGCTGGTCTTGGCGATTTCGTCCCAGAACTTCTGCGCCTCGGCCTCCACCGTGGCCCACTCGGCGGCGGGGATGGTGGTCAGCTTCAGCTTGTCGCCCTCGACCCGCAGCTGCGCCTCGCCGCCCCAGTACCAGTGCTGGCGGTAGTAGTTGGAGCTGTCCATGCACAGTTTGAACAGGGTCTGCAGGTGCTCGGGCACTTCGGCCCATTTGTCCGAGTTGGCGAAGTAGGAGCCGCACCAGGCGCCGGAGATATTGTTGGTGAGGAAGTACTTGGTCACGTTGGCCCAGCCGACTGTGTAGTCCTCGGTGATGCCGGACCAGGCGATGCCGTCCAGCTCGCCGGTCTGGATCGCCACTTCGACGTCTTCCCAGGGCAGCGTCACCGGGATCACGCCGAAGCGCGAGAGGAACTTGCCGGCGGTGGGAAAGGTGAAGATGCGCTTGCCCTTGAGGTCGGCCAGGCTGTGGATCGGCTCCACTGTGGCGAAGTTGCAGGGGTCCCAGGCGCCGGCGCCGAGCCAGGTAACGCCCTTGACCTCGCCATAGGCCTCGGCCCAGATCTCGTTGAGCCCATATTTGTTGAACAGCACCGGTACATCCAGGCTGTAGCGGGTGGCAAAGGGAAAGTAGCCGCCAAATACCGAGATATCCACGGGTGCGGCGATGGAGTCGTCGTCGCTCTGCACCGCGTCGATGGTGCCCTTCTGCATGGCGCGGAACAGCTCGCCGGTGGGCACCAGCTGGTCGGCGTAATACAACTGGATTTCCATCTGGCCGTTGGCGGCCTTGTTGAAGGCGTCGATCGAGGGCTTGATCACATGCTCGCCCAGGGCCGGGCCGGCATAGGTTTGCAGGCGCCAGGTGATCTTCTT
>DASUOY010000176.1:0-4272 GCA_036276395.1 Pseudomonas sp. | reverse complement strand
GGCATGCTCCTGCATGCGCTGCATTAGCGCAGGTCCCGTGAGGCCGTGCACATCGCCCGGCCAGTTATCCACCTCGGTGGTGGTGGTCAGCTGACCACCGGCTTGCATCCCGGTGATCAGCAGCGGCTTGAGGTTGGCCCGTGCGGCATAGACCGCAGCGCTGTAACCGGCGGGGCCGGAGCCCAGAATAATCACGCGGGCATGACGAACGGCAGACATCGACGACTCCTTCCGGCCAGGCCGGCTACATAAACAGGGGTTTGGCGCAGTACCCGCAGGTACGCCCAGCAGCAAGCCCGGGTAAGGCAAACTGCAACAGTTGCCGCGCAGCCTAGGGGGCGCGGCGGATTCAAGGAAATACCCTTTGTCGATGCCATGAATAGGAAATCCCTATCGCCACCGCCAGCTTCAGGGGCATGGCTATACTGCCTGTGTCATCCCCTCAAGCAGTAACCGGCATGACCCTACGCAAACGCCTGCTCTGGCTCTTCGCCCCACTCCTGGCGCTCACCCTGCTGAGCGTCCATCTGCTGTCTGAGCGCATCCTGCTCAGCCGTTTCGACCGCCAGGACCAGCAGACCCTGGCCAGCGAAGCCGGGCAGCTGCACCTGTATCTGGAAACCGAGAGCACCCGCCAGCTGAATATGCTGCGCAGCTATGCTTGGTGGGATGACAGCTACGACTTTGTCCAACAGCCCAACGACGCCTTTATCCGCCAACAACTGCAATCGGATGTGCTGGTCAATCTGACCTTCGACTTTATGGTGTACTTCGACGAAAACCAGCAGATCGTCGGCGAATTCTGGAACCCCCCCGACCTGCAGGACATGCTTCCGGTGGGTGACGAGCGGCCCCGCGACCAGGCCCATCTGCGTCAGGCCATCCTGCTGCGCAGCCAGCGCCTGGGCGCGTTGGACCACCAGGGCGACCCGCTGCATGCCCTGGCCCAACTGGTGGTGGTGCAGGGTATTCCCACCCTGCTGCTGAGCAGCCCGATCAGCAACAACCAGGGCACTGCCCGCCCCGTGGGCGTGATAGTGGCCGGGCATATTCTCGACAGCCGCAGCCTGGAGCAATTGCAAAAACGCACCCAAGGCACCTTGCACCTGCTGCCGCCCGACAACAGCGCGGTGGACTGGCCCTACCTGCCAGCCGAACTCTCGCCGCGCAGTGGCGGCGCCCAGCTAAGCCCGCGGCACGTGCTGGAGGATGACCAGCAGCAGGTAGAGCTGATGTACCGCAATGGCCAGGGCGAGCCGGAATTGCGCATGCAGATCAACCTGCCGCGCATGCTCTATCAGGAAGGACGCAATGCCATCCACTTCTTCCTCGCCACCGCCTTGCTGGTGGCCTTCTGCGCCATCGTGCTGCTCTACCTGGGTCTGGACAAATGGATACTGCGTCGGGTGCAACGCATGCACCGGGAAATCTCCGCGATCGGCCACGACCAGCTGCCCGGCCGCCTGAGCGACCTGGGCCGCGACGAGTTGGGCGAACTGGCCAGCGAACTGAACCAGATGCTCGAACGCCTGCAACAGAGCGAGGGCCGCGACCGGGCGATTCTCGACTCGATCCAAGACGGCTACTTCGAGATCGACTCGCGCGGCAAGCTGCTCAAGGTCAACGCGGCCCTCGGCCGTCTGCTCGCCTACCCGTGCGAACAACTGATCGGCCTGCCCTTCGAAAAGCTGCTCGGGGCCGAGCAGGTCGAGCGCGCCCGTCACCTGTTCGCCCAGGTCCTGCGCACGGATGACAAGGGCACCAGCATCTTCGCCGCGCCCTTCCAGCGCGGCGATGGCAGCCAGGCCTACTGTGAAATACGCTTCTCGCTGATCCGCGACCAGCAAGACCAGCTGATCGGCTACCACGGCATATTGCGCGATGTCAGCGAACAGATGGCCTACCAGAGCCAGCTGCTCGACCTGGCCTACCGCGACGCTCTGACCAATTTGGGCAACCGCAAGGCCTTCGGCGAACAGCTGAGCAGCGCCCTGGAGCAGGCCGAGCGCCTAGGGACGACCCTGGCCCTGATGTACCTGGACCTGGACCGCTTCAAGGAGGTCAACGACCGCTTCGGCCACGATATTGGCGACGCCCTGCTGGTGGCGATCGCCGAACGCATGCGCCACACCCTGCGCCAGCCCGACCACCTGTACCGCCTGGGCGGCGACGAGTTCACCCTGCTGATGCCCGACAGTGACGGCGACAGCGCGAAAGTGCTGGCCAACCGCCTGCTCGGCACCCTGTCGCAACCCTTCGAGTTCAATGGCAAGCTGATCGACTTCGTCACCCCGAGCATCGGCATCGCCCTCTACCCGGCCCACGCCAGCACCGCGGCGGAGCTGATCAAGGCCGCCGACCAGGCCATGTACCAGGCCAAGCAGGTACGCAACAGCATCTGCCTGTACGACCCCAGCAGCGCTGGCCTGCACTCTTCGCCGCAGCTTTCCCCCGACTCGCAAAGCCGGTAAGGTCGGCGCGACTTTTATCTCGCGAGGACCCATCATGCCTGCCCCCGTACTCACTGGCCCGCAATACCTCGGCGAAGGCCTGAAACTGGTGCTGAGCCCCGGCCTGCGCCTGTTCGTGCTGCTGCCCCTGGCGATCAACCTGATCCTCTTCGTGGGCCTGATTTACCTGGCCCTGCAACAGTTCGGCGGCTGGGTCGATACCTTTATGCCCAACCTGCCCGACTGGCTGAGCTTTCTCGAATACATCCTCTGGCCGCTGTTCGTGGTGTTGGTGCTGCTGATGGTGTTTTTCACCTTCACCCTGCTGGCCAATATCATCGCCGCGCCCTTTAACGGCTTTCTCGCCGAGAAGGTCGAGGTGGTGGTGCGTGGCCAGGACAACTTCCCGCCCTTCAGCTGGGCCGAACTGCTGGCCATGATGCCGCGTACCCTGGGCCGCGAGATGCGCAAGCTGGCCTATTTTCTGCCGCGCGCCATCGCCCTGCTGATCCTCACCTTTATCCCGGTGCTCAACCTGATCGCCGCGCCGCTGTGGCTGTTGTTCGGCGTGTGGATGATGGCCATCCAGTACATCGACTACCCGGCGGACAACAACAAGATGAGCTGGCAGGACATGCTCGCCTGGCTGCGCGAGAAGCGCTGGCAGAGCCTGGGTTTTGGCGGCAT
The DNA here is from genome assembly GCA_036276395.1 of Pseudomonas sp. GTDB lineage: Bacteria > Pseudomonadota > Gammaproteobacteria > Pseudomonadales > Pseudomonadaceae > Aquipseudomonas. Next base: position 1,135 of record DASUOY010000176.1, on the reverse strand, counting down.
CACTTACGCAGCCTTGCTGGTACCGGGGCTGAATATCCTGATGATGCCGGCGGCGGTGGCCGGCGCCACGGTGTTCTGGGTGCGCGAACGCGGGGATAACCTGGTCACAAATCCGCAACGCTAATGTCATAAGCGCTACATGGCGGCAGCCGACACTGCTGCCATGAGCACATCTTCCCTGCATATCGCCCTGATCAGTGAAACCTTCCCGCCGGAAATCAATGGCGTGGCCAATACCCTCGGCCGCCTGAGTGAAGGCCTGACGGCCCGCGGCCATCGCCTGCAACTGGTACGCCCCAGGCAGAGCAGTGACCAGGGGCACAAGAGCGACGAGCACTTGCTGCTGACCCGCGGCTGGCCGCTGCCCGGTTACCCAGGCCTGCAGTGGGGCCAGTCGGCCCTGCACAAGCTGCTGCGCAGTTGGCGCCAGCAGCGCCCGGACGTGCTCTATATCGCCACCGAAGGGCCCCTGGGCTTATCGGCCCTGCGCGCCGCGCGGCGCTTGCAGATTCCGGTGGTCAGCGGTTTTCACACCAATTTCCAGCAATACAGCGGGCACTACGGCTTCGGCCTGCTGACCCGCGCCCTCACCCACTACCTGCGCTGGTTCCATAACCGCTCGCAGCTGACCCTGGTACCCAGCGCCAGCCAGCAGATCGAACTCGCGCGTCGCGGCTTTCAGCGTCTGGAGCTGCTGGCCCGGGGCGTCGACAGCCAGCTGTTCCACCCTGGCAAACGCTGCGCCAGACTACGTGAGCACTGGGGGCTGGCCGATGGCGACGTGGCGGTGCTGCATGTCGGCCGCCTGGCCGCAGAAAAGAATCTGGCTCTGCTGGTGAAAAGCTTTCGCGCCCTGCAACAGGCGCACCCGCAGCAGCGCCTGAAACTGATTCTGGTCGGCGACGGCCCGCAACGCGCCAGCCTGCAGCAGCAACTGCCCGAGGCGATGTTCTGCGGCCTGCAGCGCGGCGAAGAGCTGGCCGCGCACTACGCCTCGGGCGATCTGTTCCTGTTTCCCAGCCTCTCGGAAACCTTCGGCAACGTGGTGCTCGAAGCCCTGGCATCCGGGCTTGGCGTGGTGGCCTTCGATCAGGCGGCCGCCGCCCAGCATATCCGCCACGGGCATAACGGCGCG
>DASUOY010000175.1:0-2995 GCA_036276395.1 Pseudomonas sp. | reverse complement strand
TTGGGACAACAGCGCCATGGACGGCTACGCCCTGCGCCTGGGCGACTGGACAGGCGAGCCTCTGGTCGTCAGTCAGCGTATCCAGGCCGGCAGTGCGCCTGCGCCTTTGCAGCCCGGCACCTGTGCGCGGATCTTTACCGGTGCGCCTCTGCCCGCCGGCGCCGATACCGTGGAAATGCAGGAAAACACCGTGCTCGGCGAGGATGGTCGCGTTGCCTTTAGCGAGCCGCTCAAGCTGGGGCAGAACGTGCGCGCCCAGGGTCAGGAAACCCGTATCGGTGACTCGGTATTGCCGGCCGGTACTCGTTTGGGGCCGATTGAACTGGGTCTGGCTGCGTCCCTAGGCTGCGCCGAGTTGACGGTGCGCCGACGGCCGCGCGTGGCGGTGCTGTCGACGGGGGATGAGTTGGTCGAACCGGGCCAGCCGCTGGGCCCTGGGCAGATCTACAACAGCAACCGCCGTTTGCTGATCGCCTGGCTGCAGCGTCTGGGCTGCGAGGTGGTGGATGGCGGTATTCTGCTCGATGACCTGGAACTGACCCGCGCGGCGCTGGGCGCACTGAGCGACGTCGATCTGATTCTCTCCACCGGCGGCGTGTCGGTGGGCGAGGCGGATTTCCTTGGCATGGCCCTGCGTGAAGAGGGTGAGCTGGCGCTGTGGAAGTTGGCGATCAAGCCGGGCAAACCGCTGACCTGCGGGCAGTTCCGTGGCGTGCCAGTAATCGGCCTACCCGGTAATCCGGCCTCGACCCTGGTGACCTTCGGCCTGCTTGCGCGGCCGTATCTGCTACGCCGTTTGGGCGTGCAGCGGGTCGAGCCGTTGGGCTTTCCGATGCCGGCGGGCTTCACCTGGAGCAAACCGGGCAACCGCCGCGAATACCTGCGTGCGCGCCTGGAAAATGGCCGGGTGGTGCCTTATCCGAACCAGAGCTCCGGGGTGCTGCGCAGCGCCGCTTGGGCCGAGGGTTTTGCTGAGGTGCTGGAGAACACCACCTTGAGCGAGGGCGATAGCCTGAGGTTTATTCCGTTGAGCGAGATTCTCGGCTAGCGCCATTAGGCTTTGCGCTGGCTCTCGCGAAATTCGCCCGGGGTCTGCCCGGTCCAGGTCTTGAAGCTGCGGTGGAACGAGCGCGACTCGGTAAAGCCCAGGTAGCTGGCGATATCCTGAATCGCCAGGTCGCTGCGCAGCAAATAGTGCTCGGCCAGCTCCTGGCGCAGCTCATCGAGAATCTGCTGGTAGCTGGTGCCCGCCAGCTGCAGATGACGCTGCAGGGTGCGCACCGTCATATTGAATTTCTCTGCCACCCGCTCCTTGCGCGGCAAACCATCCTTGAGCAACAGACGCAGGGCGTTTTTCACCCGTTGTGGCAGCGGCTCGTTGTCGTCCAGCCCTGCCATCAGGGTCAGGGCGTGTTCTTCCAGGGTGCGCAGCAGGTTGGCGTCGGCCTGGCGCAGCGGCACTCCGAGGTATTCCAGCGGCACGATCAGCGCATTGCAGCTTTGCTCGAAGCGGATCGGGCAGCCGAAAATCGCCCGATAATCGGCCAGCGCGGCGCCTTCAGGCTGCGCATGCTCGAACCAGACTTCATTGGGCGAACGGTCCATGTCGGCGATCCAGCGTGCATACAGCAGCCAGGAGGCCAGCACGTTTTCCACCATATGCCGGCGGATCGGCTCGGCCTGATGGCGGCAGGTCCAGATCATCTTGACGTGATCGCTGCCGGCCTCGACCCGGCTGACGCCCATATCGCCCACCAGTTTTTCGTAAGGCACGATGCGGCTCATGGCCTCACCGAGGGTCGCGCAGTTCATGGTGATATAGCCCAGCACGCTCCATGAACCCGGCTGCACAAAGCGCGCGCAATGCAGGCCGAACAGCGGGTCGCCGGACACACGCAGCAAATGCGCGAGCAGGCGCTCATGGGTTTCGCTGGGGATGCGCTTGCCGTTGTCGGCCAGGTCCTCGGCCTTGATGCCGGCCGCCGTCAGCGCCTGATCGATATCCAGCCCCAGCTGCTCGGCATGGCGCAGGTATTTGAGCAGGGAGGGGACTGAGGTGTAGCCGAGATTGTCGGTCATCTTCTTATTCTGAATGTCTTGATTGGCGATAGCGCCTGGCCCGATTCGACAGTGACGCTCCTGGGCGGCCAGCTAGTATAGGCAGCCATCGAGGGTGACTGAAATATCCGGGAGACACAGATGCGACGTTGGAACGGCTGGGGTGATGAAGCAACAGTGGTGGAACTGCCGGCCCATGGCGAGGCTTTTCTGGCCGAACTGGTCGGTTCTGGCCAGGTGCTTGCCGATGCCAGCCTGGAGCAGGTGTTGGCCCAGGTTCCGGCCTCGCGTCTGCAGGCTCATCCGCTGATCTGCCTGAACGCCGAGGACCGTGTGCGCCATGCCCGTGGCCAGAGTCTGCCGGATTGGCTGGCGATGCGTTCCGGCGATTTCGGTGTGTTCCCCGATGGTGTGGCCTACCCGGAGAGCGCCGCGCAGATCCGCGAGTTGCTGGCCTGGGCTAGCCAGCAGGACCTGATCGTGATTCCCTACGGTGGCGGCACCTCGGTGGCTGGGCATATCAACCCGCAGGCCGGCAGCAAGCCGGTGCTGACCCTGTCGCTTGAACGCATGGGCAAGCTGCTCGAAATCGACCACGACAGCCTGATTGCCACCTTCGGCCCTGGAGCCACTGGCCCGCAGGTGGAAAGCCAGTTGCGCGCTCAGGGCTACACCCTCGGTCACTTCCCGCAATCCTGGGAACTGTCGACCCTCGGCGGTTGGGTGGCCAGCCGCTCCAGTGGTCAGCAGTCGCTGCGTTATGGGCGCATCGAGCAGCTGTTTGCCGGCGGCAAGGTCGAGACCTTCGCCGGCACCCTGGAAATTCCGACTTTCCCGGCTTCCGCCGCTGGGCCTGATCTGCGGGAAATCCTGATGGGTTCGGAAGGGCGCTTCGGCATCATTTCCGAGGTCAAGGTGCGCATCACCCGCCTGGCCG
>DASUOY010000174.1:0-6925 GCA_036276395.1 Pseudomonas sp. | reverse complement strand
GGCCGGTCGAAGGCCTTGCGCTCCTTCACGTAATCGATGGTGGTCTGTAGCGCCGCCTCGGCGCCGGCCACCGCGCCGCAGGCGTTGGTCAGGCGTTCCTGGGCAAGCATGTTCATCAGGTAGAAAAAGCCGCCCTTGGCGTCGCCCAAGAGGTTTTCCTTGGGCACTTTGACGTTGTTGAAGAACAGCTCGGCGGTGTCCTGGCTCTTCATCCCGAGTTTTTCCAGGTTCTTGCCGCGCTCGAACCCCTCCATGCCGCGCTCCACCAGAAACAGGCCCATGGCGTGCTTGTTGGCAGGGTCGGTCTTGGCCGCGACTATCACCACATCGGCCAGCAGGCCGTTGGAGATAAACACCTTGGAGCCGTTGAGCAGGTAGTGGTCGCCCTGGTCCACGGCGCTGGTGCGCATGCCGGCCAGATCCGAGCCTGCGCTCGGTTCGGTCATCGCCACGGCGAGGATCAGCTCGCCGCTGATAATGCCCGGCATAAAACGCGCCTTCTGCTCCGCGTTGCCGTACTCGGCGATATAGGGGCCGCACAGCGCCGAGTGCAGAGGCAGCATAAAGCCCGGCTCGTTAATCTTGGCCAGCTCCTCGCACATGATCTGCTCGTAGCGAAAATCCTTGAGCCCGGCGCCGCCGTACTCCTCATCCGCCCAGGGCAGCAGAAAGCCCATGTCGCCGGACTTCTTCCACACCTCGCGGCTAACCACGCCGGCCGCTTCCCATTCATCCTGATGCGGCACCACCTCCTTTTTCAGAAAGGCGGCAAAGGCGTCGCGGAACATATTGTGTTCGGTGTCGAAGATATTGCGCTGCATGCGGGGCTGCTCCCTGAGCTGAAGTCGTCCCGCAGGTTAGGCGCAGCCCCACTGCGCCTCAATGACCCAGGCGCTCAGCCTCGATTGACCCAATCGGTCATCGGCCTGACGCGCCGCCCAGGGCCATGCCCCAGGCGAAAAATGGCCGGGAGGCATTTCTAGCGCCGCGCCCGCAGGGTGAGCGCCAGGGATGGCAGGCCATAAAAAAAGCCCGCCAGAAGGCGGGCTAAACAACAGCACTAATGCATCAGCTCAATTCGGTTTTGCCCAGCACCACCGGCTGTGCCTTGCCACCGGACGCCAGTTCGCGTTGCAGGCAGTCTTCATCCAGCTCCTTGCACCACTTGGCGACCACTATGGTGGCCACGCCATTGCCGATCAGGTTGGTCAGCGCGCGGGCTTCGGACATAAAGCGGTCGATACCGAGAATCAGCGCCAGGCCGGCTACCGGCAGATGGCCCACCGCCGAGAGCGTGGCCGCCAGCACGATAAAGCCGCTACCGGTCACCCCGGCCGCGCCCTTGGACGCCACCAGCAGCACCAGCAACAGGGTGATCTGATGACCGATATCCATCGGCGTGTCGGTGGCCTGGGCGATAAACACCGCGGCCATGGTCAGGTAGATCGAGGTGCCGTCGAGGTTGAACGAGTAACCGGTAGGGATCACCAGGCCGACCACCGACTTCTTCGCGCCCAGCTTCTCCATCTTGTCCAGCATGCGCGGCAGCGCCGACTCAGACGACGAGGTGCCCAGCACGATCATCAGCTCTTCGCGGATGTACTTGATGAACTTGAGGATGCTAAAGCCATGGGCACGGGCGATACCGCCGAGCACCACCAGGATGAAGAACACGCAGGTGATATAGAAGCAGATCATCAACTGGCCCAGTTGCACCAGCGAACCGACGCCGTACTGGCCGATGGTGAAGGCCATGGCGCCGAAGGCACCGATGGGCGCGAGCTTCATGATCATATTGATGATGCCGAACATCACCTGGGCGATGCGCTCGATAAATTCCAGCACCGGGCGACCAAACTCACCCATGCGCTGCAGGGCGAAGGCGAAGATCACCGAGAAGAACAGCACCTGGAGGATATCGCCATTGGCGAAGGCGCCAACCACGGTGGCCGGGATCACGTTGAGCAGAAAGCCTATGGTGCTCTGCGCCTCGCCAGCCTGGGCGTAGGCGGCGATCTTGCTGACATCCAGGGTACTGGCGTCGATATGCATGCCCACGCCCGGCTCAGCCAGGTTGACCACGATCAAGCCGATCAGCAAGGCGATGGTGGAGACGATTTCGAAGTACAGCAGCGCATAACCGCCGGTCTTGCCGACTGTCTTCATGTCCTGCATGCCGGCGATGCCGCTGACCACGGTGCAGAAGATGATGGGCGCGATAACCATCTTGATCAGCTTGACGAAGCCGTCACCCAGAGGTTTCAGGGCGACGCCGGTTTCCGGATAAAAGTGGCCGAGCAGGATACCGATGGTGATGGCAAGCAACACCTGGACATAGAGCATTTTGTAGAACGGTTGACGGGATACGTCGAGCGTCGTGGCGGTCATGGCAGGTTCTCATCGGTGTTGCGTGGCAGCCTTCGCAGATGCCGCGCACCACCCTCAGTTAGCGAACCCTCCTGAGCTGGAGGGATTTGTTTTAGGCGCGTCTAGCGCTGCCCTAACCGGCTTATCGCAAGGCCCATGCCACTCTCTTAAAAATATAAATATTCCTTTTAAAACAGATAGATACAAACAGATAAGCGCACCAGAATAAAAACCATCTGGCGGTTTACCGCACGCCAAGCCGCTGCAGTGGCGAAAATCCCCGGCCCTGAAGGTGCCCTGTGCCCGGCCTGCCAGCCTGTACCTACGCGACCTTTGGCTATAGTCGTTATAACCCTGTAGAAATCATGGATACTCTTGCCATCGCGCGGTTCCAGCGCCCTCTTCAACTTGTGCAGCGGCAGGCCTTGATGCCCGATACCTTAGCCATCACCCATCGCAAAACAGCCAGGCAGAGCCGCTTCAGCTACGGCTTGCTCGGCGGCCTGGCGCTGCTGCTTCTGCTGCTCTGGCTGCTGCCCTCCTCCTCCACGCTAAAGCTCAGCCACGGCTGGTTTCCCACCTGGCTGCACACCAGCACCGAGTTCTTCGCCATTGTGGTGGCCATTCTGGTGTTCAGCGTCACCTGGCACAGCTACCGCGCCGAGCGTGCCGGCAACCTGCTGATCCTCGCCTGCGGCTTTCTCGCCGTCGGTTTGCTGGACTTCGCCCATGTCTTGTCCTACCGCGGCATGCCCGATTTCATCACCCCGGCAGGGCCAAACAAGGCGATCGACTTCTGGCTGGCGGCGCGCCTGGTGGCCGCCCTGTGCCTGCTCACCGTGGCCCTGCGCCCCTGGACGCCGCTACGCCGCAGCACTAGCCGCTATCTGCTGCTGGCTGCGGCCGTGCTGCTGAGCGCGCTGTTTACCTACCTGCAACTCTGGCACCCGGGTTGGTTCCCGCAGATGTTTATCGATGGCCAGGGCCTGACCACCCTGAAGATCCGCCTGGAATGGCTGATCATTGCCCTGTTCGCCGCCGCGGCGCTGTGCTTCTGGCGCGACAGCCTGAGCCCGCAGCCATACGATGCCCTCGGCCTGTTTCTCGCCGTGGCCCTGTCGCTGCTGTCCGAGCTGTGCTTTACCGCCTACAGCAATGTCAACGACATCTACAGCCTGCTCGGCCACCTGTACAAGGTGCTGTCCTACTGGTTTATCTACCGCGTGGTATTCGTTTCCAGCGTGCATGAGCCCTATCGCCGCCTGGCCGCCGAAATGGCCGAGCGCCAGGCCGCGGAGCAGAAGATCGAGGTGCTGGCCTTCTACGACAGCCTTACCGGCCTGCCCAACCTCGACCTGCTGCGCGACCGCACCGCCCAGGCCCTGGCCGCCCAGCACGGCCCGCAGTTTGTCGCTCTGCTGTTTATGGATGTCGACGGCTTCAAGACCCTCAACGACTCCCTCGGCCATTCCTATGGCGATGCCCTGCTGCGCGGCCTGGCCGAACGCCTGCGGCCGCTGCTCAAGGGCAGCGACACCCTGTGCCGCTCCGGCGGCGACGAGTTCATCATGCTGCTGCACGAGCTGGAGCATGCCGACGACGCCGCCGACATGGCCCAGCAGATCATGCAGCAGGTGCAGCAACCCTTCAGCATCCTCGGTCGCAGCATCCGCACCTCGCTGTCGCTGGGCGTCGCCCTCGCCCCTCATGACGGCAACAGCTTCGAAAGCCTGCTGCGCAACGCCGAAACCGCCATGTACAAGGCCAAGCAGGATGGCCGGCAGACCTGGCGCTTCTTCGATGCGGCGATGAACGACGAAGCCCTGGAGCACCTCAACCTGCTCAACGGCCTGCGCCAGGCCATCGACAACCATGAGTTGCTGCTGCACTACCAGCCGCAGATCGATTTGCGCAGCGGCGCGCTGATCGGCGTCGAGGCCCTGGTGCGCTGGCAGCACCCCGAACTGGGGCTGCTGCCACCGGGGCGCTTTATCGCCGCCGCCGAAGAGAGCCGGCTGATCGTGCCCATGGGCGAATGGATACTGCGCCAGGCCTGTAACCAGGCCGCCGCCTGGCACCGCGCCGGGCTGAGCATTGCGCAGGTGGCGGTGAATATCTCGGCCATCCAGTTACAACAGGGCAAGGTCGAGCAACTGGTGCTGCAGGCCCTGGCCAGCTCGCAATTGCCCGCGCAGATGCTGGAGCTGGAAATCACCGAGTCGAGCCTGCTCGACAAGACCGACCAGGTGCTGGACACCCTCAAGCGCCTCAAGGCCATGGGCGTGCGGCTGTCCATCGACGACTTCGGCACCGGCTACTCCAGCCTGGCCTACCTGCGCCATCTGGCGGTGGACAAGCTGAAGATCGACCAATCCTTTGTCCGCGACCTCAATGGCAGCAGCGACAGCCGCGCCATCATCACCGCCATCGTGCAGATGGCCCGCTCCCTGGGCCTGGCCACCATAGCCGAAGGCGTCGAAGACAACGCCACGGCCCATGCCCTGTATGAACTGGGCTGCTTCGAGGTGCAGGGTTACCTCTATGCCCGGCCCCTGCCCGCCGAACAGCTGCAAGCATTTATCGAGGCGCACCTGCCCTGGCCACAGCCCAACGGCACTATCGACAACGCCTAGGGTATCTGCGCCACAGGCCAGCCAACACTTGGCTCGGCTTGTTGCCGGCCCCCTAGCCTGGCTAAGATCGCCGGGCCCTTTTCCGAGCCCAGCCCATGCGCGAACGTACCATCGCCAGCCATTTTGTCCGCGCCGCCTTGCGCGGCGCCGAGCGTCAGGGCCACGACTGTGGCCCGCTGCTGCGCCAACTGGGCATCCAGCCGGCCCTGCTCGACGAGCCACGGGCGCGCATCGCCCCCGAGCAGTTCGCCCGCCTGATGCAGCTGCTGTGGGAAAGCCTGGACGACGAATACCTGGGCTTCGGCCGCCAGCGCAGCAAACGCGGCACCTTCGCCATGATGTGCCACGCCATCATCCACTGCCATTCCCTGGAAAAAGCCCTGGGCCGCGGTGCGCTGTTCTACAGCCTGTTCCCCGAGGCGCCGGGTATCCAGATCCAGCGCGAAGGCGACTGGGCGCGGCTAAGCGTGGACGACTCGACCCTGTGGGACCCGGATCATTTCCTAGTGGAAAGCCTGCTGGTGATCTGGCACCGCCTGGGCAGCTGGCTAATCGGCCAGCGCATCCGCCTGGAAGAAGCCACCTTCAGCTACCCGCAACCGGCCCACGCCGGCGAGTACGAACTGCTGTTCCCCTGCACCCGGCGCTTCGCCGCCGAGCGCACCAGCCTGCTGTTCCATGCCCGCTACCTGGCCATGCCGCTGCTGCAGGACGAACGCACGCTCAAGCAGTTCCTCCAGCACTCCCCCGCCGACCTGCTGGCCCGCCCGGATGGCGGCGACAGCCTGATCAGCCAGATCCGCCGCCTGCTCGGCCGCGACTGCAGCAACTGGCCGGACCTGGATGCCGTCGCCCAGCAGCTGCATATAAGCCCGCAGACCCTGCGCCGGCATTTGCGCGAGGAAGGCTCGAGCTTTCAGGAACTCAAGGACCACCTGCGCCGGGACTTGGCCATCTACCACCTGGGACGCGATGAATTGGCGATTCAGGATATTGCCGAGCAGCTGGGGTTTTCCGAACCGTCGGCGTTTCATCGGGCGTTTAAGAAGTGGACGGGGCTAACGCCGGGGGCTTATCGGGCGCAGGAGGGGTAAGGCTCGGTGGAGCCTACATTCGGTTCAAGCTGCTCTCGGGACGGGCTAAAGCCCGCGCCTTAAGGAAACGCTGAAAAGCCCCCGGCTTCGTAAATTCGCCGATCTGTAAGCCGCATGGCTGTCGGGCGATTTTTCGAGGGCTAACTTTTTCAGACTACCCTTAGGCAGCAACTACAACCCAGAGGTAGAAGAATGTCATCGCTCAGCCTGAAAGAGAAACTCGACGTGATCTTCAATGCTCATATGGAGGCGGAACTGTCTGGTGACCTCGACCAGACGCTAGCCACCATGGCGCCTAATCCACATATCGTAATAGTGCCAACCATGATTGGTGGGCAAGGCTCGCAAAGCGTGCGGATGTTTTACTCGAAACGCTTGATCGGTCAGTTCTTTCCGCCCGATGTCACGTTTGAAACGGTGTCGCGAACCTACAGTGAGGATCGGCTCATCGATGAACTCATCATCTCATTCACCCACACCAGTAAGATTGACTGGATGCTGCCAGGAGTCGAGCCCACCGGAAAACGAGTTGAAGTGGTGTTCGTGGTAATAGTCGGATTCGAAGGTGACAAAGTTTCCTACGAACATATTCTCTGGGATCAGGCAAGTGTGCTCGTGCAGATTGGTTTCCTCGATCCAACCGGACTCCCTGTCACCGGCGCAGGCGCCGCCGCAAAGCTGAGAAATCCAGCATTGCCGGATCCGTTTTTCAACGAGAGCTAACGGTGGCTGAGGGGTTGAGGGGTTGAGGGGCTGAGCCCCTAACATGAGTCGAGTCACGCAGCGATAACCCCCATCATCTCGCCCAGCATGGGTATCGCTGCGCTCAAC
>DASUOY010000173.1:0-2413 GCA_036276395.1 Pseudomonas sp. | reverse complement strand
CAACTGGGCCTGGCCAACACCACCGGCGGCCTGGTGCTGGTGCACGTGGTGTATGGCCTGGCCTTTACCACGCTGTTCTTTCGCAACTACTACGTGAGCATCCCGGACGCCCTGGTGCGCGCCGCGCGGCTGGATGGCGCGGGCTTCTTCACCATCTTCGGGCGGATTCTGCTGCCGATGTCGATCCCTATCGTCATGGTCTGCCTGATCTGGCAGTTCACCCAGATCTGGAACGACTTCCTGTTCGGCGTGGTGTTCGCCAGCGGCGATACCCAGCCGATCACCGTGGCGCTGAACAACCTGGTCAACACCAGCACCGGGGCCAAGGAATACAACGTCGATATGGCCGCCGCGATGATCGCCGGCCTGCCCACCCTGGTCGTCTACGTATTGGCCGGCAAGTACTTCCTGCGCGGCCTAACCGCCGGCGCCGTCAAAGGTTGAGGTAATAAAAATGGCAACTCTCGAACTGCGCAACGTCAACAAGTCCTACGGCAGCGGCCTGGCGGACACCCTCAGGGACATCGAGATATCCATCGACTCCGGTGAATTCCTGATCCTGGTCGGCCCCTCCGGTTGCGGTAAATCCACCCTGATGAACTGCATCGCCGGGCTGGAGGAGATCAGCGGCGGGGCGATTCTGGTGGACGGTGCCGACATCAGCGGCATGAGCCCCAAGGACCGCGATATCGCCATGGTGTTTCAGTCCTACGCGCTGTACCCGACCATGACGGTGAAGGACAACATCGCCTTCGGCCTGAAGATGCGCAAGATGGCCCCCGCCGCCATCGAGGACGAAGTGGCGCGGGTGGCCAAGCTGCTGCAGATCGAGCATCTGCTGAGCCGCAAACCCGGCCAGCTGTCTGGTGGCCAGCAGCAGCGAGTGGCCATGGGCCGGGCGCTGGCGCGGCGGCCGAAGATCTACCTGTTCGATGAGCCGCTGTCCAACCTCGACGCCAAGCTGCGGGTGGAGATGCGCACCGAAATCAAGCTGATGCACCAACGCCTGAAGACCACCACGGTGTACGTCACCCACGACCAGATCGAGGCCATGACCCTGGGCGACAAGGTGGCGGTGATGAAGGACGGCATCATCCAGCAGTTCGGCACCCCGCAAGAAATCTACAACGACCCGGCCAACCTGTTCGTGGCCAGCTTTATCGGTTCGCCGCCGATGAACTTTATCCCCCTGCGGGTGCAGGTGCGCGACGGCCAGTGCCATGGCCTGCTGGATTCCGGCCAGGCGCGCTGCGAACTGCCGCTGGGGTCAGCCGAGGGCCTGGAAGGGCGCGAGCTGATCCTCGGCGTGCGCCCCGAGCAGATTCTTCTGGCCGGCGCAGGCTGCGCGCCGCAGCTGCGCGCCGAGGTCGAGGTGATAGAGCCGACCGGCCCGGACACCCTGGTGTTTGTCAGCCTCAACCAGACCAAGGTGTGTTGCCGCCTGGCTCCGGACGCCGCGCCGCAGGTAGGTGGAAGCCTCGATCTGCAGTTCGACCCGGCCCGCGTGCTGCTGTTCGACGCGCACAGCGGCGAGCGCCTGCGCCCGGGCAAGCCCTTGGCCAGCACGGGCAAGGTGGCCCGGTTCAAGGCCGGCTAGTTCGGTAGGGCAGGGCAAGTACCTAGGGTGCGCCATGCGCACCGCAAACAGGGCAATAACCCGTCGCTTCGGCGGTACTCCGAAGCATCCGCACAATAAAAACAATTAGGAGCAGCCATGAAGATCAGTCTCAATCCAGTGCTATCGCGCAGTGCTTTCGGTGCGCGCGGCGCACCCTACCTGCTGGCCTTGGCGCTGGCCGCACCGCAGATTCAGGCCCTGGAATTTTCCGGTTATGTGCGCAGTGGCGCCGGCAGCGCGGACGGCAATGGCGCGCAGTCCTGCTTCCAGCTCCCCGGCGCGCAGAGCAAATATCGCCTGGGCAACGAGTGCGAGCAGTACATCGAGCTGGACCTGCGTCAGGATCTGCTGAGCCTGGACGACGGTTCGCTGGTCAGCGTCGAGGGCATGGCGCAGCTGTATAACCAGTATGGCCACACGCCGAAATTCACCGGCGACTACGGCTTCGCGCGGATGAACCAGTTGTACGCCGAGTGGAGCAAAGTGCCGGCGCTCAATGGCGGCTCGCTGTGGGCCGGGCGGCGTTTCTACAAGCGTAACGACATCCATATTTCCGACTTCTTCTACTGGAACCAGAGCGGCACCGGCGCCGGTATCGACGGCTTCGAGCTGGGCGGGCTGAAATACAGCTACGCCTTCTCGCGCAAGGACAGTGTCTTCCAGGAGCCCTATATCAACCGCCACGACTTCAACGTCGCCGGCTTCAAGGTCAATCCCGGCGGCGAGCTGGAGCTGGGCCTGAGCTATATCGACAAGCCCGACAGCACCGATGCCCACAGCGGCTGGGCGGTTACC
>DASUOY010000172.1:0-3676 GCA_036276395.1 Pseudomonas sp. | reverse complement strand
TGTATTGCTGCATGTTCTTCAGCGGGTAGATGCCCTTCTGCGCGACCTCCAGCACCTCCTGGTTGATATCGGTGGCGTAGATCCGGCAGCGCCCGATCAGCCCTTCTTCGTGCAGCACTATGGCCAGCGAGTAGACCTCCTCGCCGCTGGCGCAGCCGGCCACCCAGAGCTTGGCGTGCGGCCAGGTTTGCAGGTAGGGCACCACCTCCTGGCGCAGCGCCTGGAAGAACCCCGGGTCGCGAAACATCTCCGTGACGTTGACCGTGATGCCCCGCACCAGGGTCTCGCAGGCCGCCGCGTCGCGCAGCACCACCGACAGCGCGGCACCGAAACTGGGGTAGGGGCTGCTGCTCAGCCACTGCTCCAGACGCCGACGCAGCGAGGCTTCGTTGTACTGGCGAAAGTCATAGCCGTGCACCTGTTGCAAGCCTTCGAGCAACAGGCCGATCTCGACCTGGCGCACCCCTTCCTCGTTCATCGGCTCAGTCCGCGCCCTGGTACAGCCAGACGCGCATCAGCGAGAACAGGCGGTCCAGCTCCACGGGCTTGGGAATATAGTCGCTGGCCCCGGCCTCCAGGCACAGGCGCTGGTCGCCCGGCATGGCCTTGGCGGTGAGGGCGATGATCGGCAGGCGACGGAAACGCGGGTCCTGGCGAATCCGCCGGATGGTCTCGTAGCCGTCCATGCCCGGCATCATGATGTCCATCAGCACCAGGTCCAGGTCGGGGTGTTCGTCGAGGCGTTGCAGCGCCTCCTGGCCGTTGCTCGCCTCCACGATGGCGACGCCCTTCTCGCCCAGCACGCTGGCCAGCGAGAAGATATTGCGGATGTCGTCGTCCACCAGCAGTACCTTGCGCCGCTCGAACGAGGCCTCGTGCTCCAGGGACTGGCGGATCATCTGCTGCTGGTCCGCCGGCAGCGCGCTCTGCAGCAGGTGGAGAAACAGGCTGACCTCGTTGAGCAGGCGCTCCGGGCTGCGCGCGCCCTTGACGATGATGCTCTCGGCGTAATGGCGCAGCTTGAGTTCCTCGGCCTCGTTGAGGTCGCGCCCCGAATGCACGATTACCGGCAGCTGCGGCGGGCCGGGCAGCTGGCTCAGGCGTTCGAGCAACTCGAAGCCGGACATATCGCTCAGGCCGAGGTCCAGCACCATGCAGTCGAAACCCTGCTGCGCCAACAGCTGCAGGGCCTGGGCGCCGGAGCGGGCGATGCTGATCTCGACCTGCTGCGACTCCAGCAGCAGCGCCAGGCTCCTGGCCTCATTGGCATCGTCCTCGACTATCAGCAGGCGCTTGCCGCCCTTGTCGATGGTCGCGCCGATGGCCTGCAGCACCAGCTCCAGCTGTTCGGCGCTGACCGGTTTGCTGGTAAAGCCGATGGCGCCCATGCTCAAGGCCTTCTGCCGCTCGTCCAGGCAGGTGAGGAAATGCACCGGGATATGCCGGGTGGCGGGATTGCCCTGCAGGCAACGCATCACCCCCCAGCCATCGACATGCGGCAGCATCACATCGAGCAGGATGGCGCTCGGCAGATACTGGCTGGCCAGGGAAATGCCGCTCTCGCCGTCCACCGCCACCAGTGCGGCGAAACCCTGTTCGCGTACCCGGTCACGCAGGATGCCGGCAAAAGTCTGGTCGTCCTCGATGATCAGAATGCTGCGGCTGCCGGGCTGCAGGCCAGCACGATCATCAGCCAGCTCCGCCGCCAGCGGCTGCGGCGGCAACGAGGGCGCAGCCGCCGGCCGCACGAGTTCGGCCCTGGCCAGCGGCAACGCGCCCGCCGGGATGCCACTGGGCAGGTAGAAGGTAAAGGTGCTGCCCTGGCCGGGCTGGCTATGCACCTTGACGTCGCCGCCCAGACCGCGGGCCAGTTGGCGCGAGATCGACAGGCCGAGGCCGGTGCCGCCGTACTGGCGGTTGGTGGCGCCATCGGCCTGCTTGAAGGCCTGGAAGATATGCTCCAGCTGGTCGGCGGCGATGCCGATGCCGCTGTCGCTCACGGCAAAGGCCAGCGCCGGCAGCGCCAGCGGATTGTCCGCCGCCGCGCGGTAGATGCGTAGCCTCACCTGGCCGCGCTCGGTGAATTGGAAGGCGTTGCCCAGCAGGTTCTTCAGCACCTGCTGGCTGCGCTGCAGGTCGGTGTGCAGGCTAGCCGGCAGGCCGTCTTCCAGCTCCAGGCTGAAGCCCAGGCCGCGGTCCTCGGCAACCGGGGCGAACAGCGCCTGCACAGGCTCGACCAGCTCACTCAGCGGTACCTGCTCGAGGCTGTATTGCAGCTGGCCGGCCTCGATCTTCGACAGATCAAGGATGTCGTTGATCAGGTTGAGCAGGTCCTTGCCCGAGCCGTGGATGGTGGCGGCATATTCCAGCTGCTTGGCCGAGAGGTTGCCGTCCTTGTTCTGCTTGAGCAGGTTGGACAGGATCAGCATGCTGTTGAGCGGCGTACGCAGCTCGTGGGACATATTGGCGAGAAACTCGGACTTGTAGGTGCTGGTGCGCTGCAGCTCCTCGGCCTGCATCTGGGTGGTCGAGAGTAGGTCGTTGACCCGCTGGCGCGACTGGCTGACGCTCATGGCGATGGCGATGATCTCCGCGGCGCGGGCGAGAAACTCCAGTTGGCGGTCGCTGAAGCCGGCGAAGCGGCCCAGTTCGATCAGGCCCACCAGCTGGTCATCGTGCAGCAGCGGCACCGCCACCACCGCCGCCGGGGCGCTCTGGCCCAGGGCCGATTCGATCGGCAGGAAATCCGCCGGCACCTGCTGCCAGCAGATGGTTTTCTTCTCCCGCGCCGCCTCGCCAGCCAGCCCCTCGCCCAGGACTATGGTCTGGCTGAGCGCCTTGCGCCGGGTAAAGGCATAGGAGGCGACCAGCTCAAGCTGCTCCTGCTGCGGCTCGTAGACATAGAGCGCACCCACCCCGGCCTCCAAGTAGCTGGCGAGAAACTGCAGCACATCGCCGGCCATCGCGACTATGGGCCGGTCGCCACGCAGCATGGCGTTGAGTTCGAACTGGCCGCTCTTGAACCAGTCGCGCACCGCCTCTTCCTCGCGGCTCTGGCCCAGGCTGCTGGCCAGGTTGTTGAAGTGCTCGCCCAGCTCGCCCAGTTCGTTGTCGCCGGGAATCTCGCAGCGCGCCGCGTAGTCGCCGCGGGCAATGCCGGCGGCCTGCTGGCCCAGTTGTTCCAGGGGCAGCAGCAGCACACTACGGGCATGTCGCAGGGTGGCAAACACACCGAACAGCGCCAGACCGGTAAGACTCATGGCCAGCACGATAATGCCTTGCAGGTGATCCTGTTGCAGGCGCAGTTCGGCCTCGGTGCGCTGCTCCAGCGCCGTCTTGAAGCGTTTGAGCGGCGCCATGATGCGCGCCTTCTCGTTGAGGTAGCGCTCGCCGTACAGCAAGCCGAGGGCCATATCACGATCCGCCGGCCCCTTTACGCTGAAGTTGCCCTGGCCATCGATAAACAGCCCCTTCATGGCGGCAAAGGCCTGACGCTCCAAGTTGACCAATTGATCGGAGTTGTTCTGCGCCTCGCGCAGCAGGGCGAACTCCTCGTCACTGAGCCCTTCGCGGCGCATCAGTTCGAGCAGCGACACCGTCTCGCCCATAACCGCGGGCGCGCCCTTATCCACCCCGGCCAGATGCCAGTAGGTCACGTCATAGCCTTCGGGCCTGG
>DASUOY010000171.1:0-4438 GCA_036276395.1 Pseudomonas sp. | reverse complement strand
ACCAGGGCCAGGGTCTGCCCAGGCGCGACCTGCAGGTCGATACCGTCCACGGCGAAACTGCCGGGGCGCGACGGATAAGCGAAACGCAGACCTTGCAGCTCGATGCGGCCCTGCACCGGCTGGGTCAGATGCAAAGCATCGGACGCCGGCGGGGTAATTTCATTGCGCGCCTGCAGCAA
The DNA here is from genome assembly GCA_036276395.1 of Pseudomonas sp. GTDB lineage: Bacteria > Pseudomonadota > Gammaproteobacteria > Pseudomonadales > Pseudomonadaceae > Aquipseudomonas. Next base: position 4,259 of record DASUOY010000171.1, on the reverse strand, counting down.
CTCGGCGATGCGCTCGGCGGCGCCTGCGGCCCGTTGCAGCTCGCCTATCACCTCGCTCAGGGTGCCGAAGGCCGAACCGACGATCAGGCTGTAAAAGACAAAAGCCGCCAGTTCGCCGCCGCTGATGCGCCCGGCGATCACGTCCATACCGCCGACCCAGAGCATCACCCCCACCGCACCGAGCACCAGCACTATGACCACGGTAATCAGCCAAGCGCGCTGCTTGATGCGTTTGCGCGCGGTATCGAAGGCCGCCTCGGCGGACAGGCCGAAACGGCGTTTGTCCTCGGCCTGGTGGTTGTAGGCCTGTACGGTCTTGATCTGCCCCAGCGCCTCGCCGACATAGCTGCCGACATCCGCTACCCGGTCCTGACTCTGGCGCGACAGCGCACGCACGCGGCGGCCGAATATCAGAATCGGCGCGACCACCAGCGGCAGCGCCATCAGCACTATGCCGCTGAGCTTGGCGTTGGTGACCACCAGCAGCACGCTACCGCCAACCAGCATGATCAGGTTGCGCAGCGCCATCGACAGCGACGAGCCGATCACCGATTGCAGCAGCGTGGTGTCGGCGGTCAGGCGCGACTGGATCTCCGAGCTGCGGTTGCTCTCATAAAAGCCCGGATGCAGTTCGATCAGGTGGTTGAACACCCGTTTGCGGATATCGGCGACAAAACGCTCGCCAATCCACGACACCAGATAGAAACGGGTAAAGGTGCCGATGGCCAACGCCAGCACCAGTACAAAGAACAGCCCGATGGATTGCTGCAGCGCCGCCGGCGATTGAGTGGCCAGGCCCTGGTCGACCAGCAGCTTGATGCCCTGGCCCATGGACAGGGTGATGGCGGCGGTAAACATCAGCGCCAGCAAGGCCCCGAACACGCGACCGCGATACGGCGCGATAAAGCGCCAGGCCATACGCAGGGCATTGCGCTGGCGGGAAGACAGGATCGAAAGCATGGCTACTCGCTACTGGGCGGTGGGTAAGAGTGCGGCTCGGGGGGCTCAGCCCGCCAGGCCACCCAACACAACGCCAAGGCGGCGAGATTGGTGGACAGCGGATTAAACGCCTGCAGCAGTAGATGGGGACTCAATAGCGCCACATCAAGCAGCAGCCCAATCAACAGCCCGCCGGCCAGTAACAGAGGCCAGCGCCGACGCCGCCAAAGCAGCAACAGCCCCAGGATGATTTCCGCCAGACCGGCGATGCGCGCCACCCACTCGGGGGCCGGCAGGTTATGGGCTTGGATCATCAAGAGCTCATCCGGGCTTAACCAGAGAATCTTCGGCACCAGGCCGTGCCAGATAAACACCAGCGCCAAACTGATACGGGCGATCCAGGCGATCTGCCGCAGGCGTGGATCAGTCATGCAAGAAGCGCCGGGCATGATCGGCGCTTGGCAGCAGGCAGCTGTCGTAGCGGCCGAACAGGCGGTAGCGATTAAGCGCGATACGGTCGTAGCACCAGTCGCGCACAGGCCGTGGAATAACCCGCAGCCAGGCCAAGTGCCGCCACGCCCCGGGCAGTTGCGCGACGATGCGCAGCACGGCATCCGAACGCAGCAGCATCTGGCCATTCTCGATCAGCGCCATGGTATCGAAGCGCTCGGTGGGCAAACCGCCCCATTCCAATAGCGCCTGGCCCTGGGCCGATTGCACCGAGGCCAGACGAAAGCGCTGCTCAGCATCATGGCGAATCAGAAACTTCGCCCAGCCATTGCACAGCTTGCACACCCCGTCGAACAGCACCACACGCTCGCCGGGCTGGATAACGGGTGGCGGTGTTTGTATTCGCTCCTGCATGCCCAACTCCTGCTGCACAGCCCTTAGGCTGCGGGAATACGGTAATGGCCGGTAATCTTGAAGCTGAAGAGGATGTCCTCTTCCTGGGTGCCGCGGCCGATATTGTGCAGCACCAGGGGCACGCCGCTGGCGGCGCGCCTGTCGCTGATTATGCCGATATGGGTCAGGCCGCCGCCCAGATCCCAGGTCACTATATCGCCAGGACTATAGGCATCGCGGCTCTGGCTTGGCACCAGCGCCCAGCCCTGACGCTTAAACCAGGTCATCAGGTTCGGCACGCGGCGGTGATCGATATTGCTATCGGGCCTGCTTAGCCCCCAGTTCTTTGGGTACAGGCGAAAGTTCGCACGCATGTCCTGGTGCACCGCCTGCTGCAGATCCAGCCCCTGCTGGCGCAGGGCGCGGATCAGCACATCGGTACAGACGCCGGTGGTGAGCGGCACATCGCCATTGGGGTAACTCAGGCGGCGGTAGCTTGGGTCATAGCTCAGGGTCACGCCGACCTGCTCACGGGCGGCCGTGACCAGGGCCTCGGCTTGCAGCGCGCAGGCGTCAGAGGCCAGCAGCAGACCGATTAGCAGCCCGCAAATCACTCGCATAGCGCCCTCCTTTGCTTACCTGCCTATTTGCCTACTTAGCTACTTGCCTAGGGGATACAGCAGCTCTTCCTTATAACCGGCCCACACGCGCACCACATCGGGAAAAGCATCGTCCAGCTGCACATCGCCACTGTCCACAAGCAAGGGCCGCCCCTCCAGGGTGCCCAGCTTGCGTTTGGTCGCCACCACCCGCAAATGATCGAGGCCGATGGCGCGCAGCACCCTTGGGCTGATCTGCTGGTTGCCACGGCCGATAATATGGCCCTGGCCGCCGATGGCGGTGACCAGCAGGCGCGCCGGATGGCCGTCCACCAGCTCGAACAGCTGCGCCTCGGTCACGTCACTGGCCAGCAGCTGGCCATTCTCGATCACATCGACGCCCAGCAGCGTGGTCGTAAGGCCAAGGTTCTGCGCCAGGCCATGCAGGGTCGAACCGGGGCCGAACACATAGCGCACATCGGCCTCCCAGCTATCCTGCAGCCAGTCGGCCAGATCGCCCAGCACCAGCTCCTCGGACTCCACGCCGCCCTGCTTGACCTGCTGCACATAGCCGCCCTCCTGCGGCACCGTCAGTTCGCCGTACCAGCGCGCGGTGACCTTGCCTTCGCGCAGGGCGGCCTCATCAATATCGCGTACCTCACCGCTGCTCAGGCGCACCAGGCCGCCTTCGATCAAGCGCGCGGTCAACTCGCCGGCCGCCCGTGGGCTGATGGCATAGACCCCGGACTGAATCTTCACCCCGGCCGGAATCCCCAACACCGGCTGGCCTTCGCGCACCGCGGCACAGATATCCCGCGCCGTGCCATCACCACCGGCGAACAGAATCAGGGCCACGCCAGCCTGCTGCAACAGCTCAACGGCCTGGCGGGTATCGGCCGCGCTGCTGGGGCCGGCGCCAAGCTCACCGAGCACCCGATGGGCAAAGCCCATCTCGGCCAGCACGTCGGCGCCCATGGGGCCGGGGAAGGTGACAAACTCCAGGCGCGCACGCAGCGGCAGCAGGTATTCCAGCGCCGTGCGGGTACGCTGCGCGGCACGCGGCACGCTGCCCAGAGCCAGCGCCTGGGCGGCCACGCCATCGCTGCCCTTGAGCCCTGCCGGCCCGCCCAGGCCGGCCAAGGGATTGATAATCAAGCCCAGATGAAATAACCCCATCACCACCTCGTAAACTGTCGCGCCGGGGCTCGATAGGCCCCGGCTGTCACCACGCGTTCATCTACTGCTTCTAGACTATGCCTACCACCTGATCAGGAGACCGGCCATGAGCATGCACAAGCAGACCAACCAACCCCGCGTTATCCCGATGCCGCCGCAGCAAGCGGTGGGCGGTTTTCTTATCGACGCCCAGGGCCGCGAAGTTGCCATTACCGAATCGATGATCCAGCGCGCCTGCAGCGAACTGGAGAAAAACTGGGTAAGCCCGGCCAAGCCCAGCTAACTAGCAATTTGCTTAACCAAGCCCAGGCTAATGCCTGGGCTTTTTGTTATGTATTGAGCTCGGGGAGGCGTAGGGTGCGCCGCGCGCACCAACAACACTGCAAAAGCTGGTGCGCACAGCGCACCCTACCTATCGCGCAATCTTGCAGGCCGCGCCCAGCGCCGTGACCAGCCGCTGCAGCTCAGGCGCCGCGCCATTGAGGCTTACCGCCAGACCATCTATCTCGCGGCGCATGGGGTAGTGCTTGCGCAAGCCATCGAAGGCCGCGCGCCGCGCCGGCGCATCGCCCTGCAGGCTACGGCGAAAATCCCCATCGTCGCGGCGCGGGTCATATACCGCGCGGCAGATGCTGGCCAAGGCCCAGGCCGGATCGGCAGCGGCATCGATCGCGAGCTCGCTTAACCAGGGCGCCGGCATCA
>DASUOY010000170.1:0-9951 GCA_036276395.1 Pseudomonas sp. | reverse complement strand
CTGACCAAGGCGCGAGTGGTGATGGCTGGACATTGGCGGGGCTCGTCGGGCAGTGATGGCGTCATGCAATCATGGTCTGCAAACGCCTGTCTGTCACCCCACCCAAAGATAGGGTGACTTGCCAGGCTTCGGTGCTTTAGGGCGTCTGTTGTACTGCTGCTGGTTGGGGCGTATTAGTTCTGGCTGCGCTGGATTGGCCATGGAAGACTAGCGAGGTTTCTCACCCTTTGAGGCTTGTTGATGCCTGCTGTCGACCACCCGTTGATTGATCGTTTTCTCGAGGCCCTGTGGTTGGAGAAGGGCTTGTCGGCGCATACCCGCTCGGCCTACCGCAGTGATCTGGCATTGTTCAATGGCTGGCTGCAGGGGCGTGATCTGCAACTGGAGGCTGTCGGTCGTGAGCTGATTCTTGATCATCTGGCCTGGCGCCTGAATGAGGGTTACCAGGCCCGCTCCACTGCGCGCCTGCTTTCTGGCTTGCGCGGCTTCTACCGCTTTCTGCTGCGCGAGGGGCTGATTGGCGCCGATCCGACGTTGCAAGTCGATTTGCCGCAGCTGGGCCGGCCATTGCCCAAATCCCTGTCCGAGGCGGATGTCGAGGCGCTGCTGGCGGCTCCGGAGCTGGATGACCCCATTGGTCTGCGTGATCGCGCCATGCTGGAGGTGCTGTATGCCTGTGGCCTGCGGGTCAGCGAGTTGATCAGCCTGACGCTGGAGCAGGTCAATCTGCGCCAGGGCGTGCTGCGGGTGTTCGGCAAGGGCAGCAAAGAGCGCCTGGTGCCGCTGGGAGAGGAAGCCATCGCCTGGATCGAGCGCTACAGCAAGGAGGCGCGGCCCTTTCTGTTGGATGGCAAGCCCAGCGATGTGCTGTTTCCCAGCCTGCGCGGCGAGCAGATGACCCGGCAGACCTTCTGGCACCGCATCAAGCACCAGGCGCGAGTGGCCGGCATTGCCAAGAGCCTGTCGCCGCATACGCTGCGTCACGCCTTTGCCACTCACCTGCTCAACCATGGCGCGGATTTGCGGGTGGTGCAGATGCTGCTGGGGCATAGCGATCTGTCGACTACGCAGATCTATACCCATATCGCCCGCGCGCGCCTGCAGGAGTTGCATGCGCAGCACCATCCGCGTGGCTGAGAGCGCCGTCCGGCCTGCCGTGGTCGGTCTTCTGGGGCTTCTATGGTAGGCTGTGCCCATCTCTGCTTAGCACCTCGTTTGACAGGAGTTTCCATGCGTTTAACTCGCGTTTTCGCGGCTGTGGTCCTTGCCCTGGCTGGCAATCTCGCCGTGGCCGGCGATGCTGATCAGTCCATCCGTGCCGCCTTGCAGAGCATTCAGCCAGATCTGCCGATCGAGGCCATTGCCGAAAGCCCTATGCCTGGGCTCTATCAGGTGCAGTTGCAGGGTGGACGGCAGTTGTATGCCAGTGCCGACGGGCAGTTTCTGCTGCAGGGCTACCTGTTTCAGATCAAGGAAGGTCAGGCGCTCAATCTGACCGAGCAGGAAGAAAGCCGCGGTGTGGTGAAAACCCTGAACGCGATTCCAGCCTCTGAAATGGTGGTGTTTGCCGGCAAACAACCGAAAACCCATATCACCGTATTTACCGATACCGATTGCGGTTATTGCCAGAAGCTGCACAGCGAAGTGCCAGAACTCAACCGCCTGGGAGTTGAGGTGCGCTATCTGGCCTTCCCGCGCCAGGGGCTGAATGCCCCGGCCGCCAAGGAACTGACCAATGTCTGGTGCGCCAAGGACAAGCAGCAGGCCATGAACCTGGCGAAAACTGGTCAGCCGGTAGCAGATGCTAAGTGCGACAGCCCGGTGGCCAAGCAATACGCTTTGGGCCAGATGATTGGGGTAAGCGGTACGCCGGCCATCGTATTGGCCAACGGCAAGATCATTCCGGGCTACCAGCCGGCGGCGCAACTGGCGAAAATCGCCCTGGAATCCAAATAGTCCGAGCCTTGCGGCGGATTGACTAATAAACAGCCGCTTCGTATGGTGCGGCTCTTTTTCTACGGCCGGAGCTTGCTCCGGCCGTTTTACGCAGTGCAGATGGGGAGTTCAGTGTGAAACCGGTCAAAGTAGGCATCTGTGGGCTGGGTACCGTCGGTGGCGGTACGTTGAATGTACTGAAGCGCAACGCCGAGGAAATTACCCGGCGCGCCGGGCGCGGTATTGAAATCGCCCAGATCGCCATTCGCTCGCCCAAGCCGCAATACGACACGACCGGTATCAGCCTGACTCAGGATGTCTTTGAGCTGGTCAACAACCCCGAGATCGAGATCGTCATCGAATTGATCGGCGGCTACAGCCTGGCCAAGGATCTGGTGCTGCAGGCCATCGACAATGGCAAACACGTGGTTACCGCCAACAAGGCGCTAATCGCCGTGCACGGCAACGAGATCTTCGCCAAGGCCCGCGAGAAGGGCGTGATAGTCGCCTTCGAAGCCGCAGTGGCGGGCGGCATCCCGGTGATCAAGGCGATCCGCGAGGGCTTGGCGGGTAACCGTATCAACTGGCTGGCCGGCATCATCAACGGCACCGGCAACTTTATCCTCAGTGAAATGCGCGAGAAGGGCCGCGCCTTTGACGACGTGCTGAAAGAGGCTCAGGCCCTGGGCTATGCCGAGGCCGACCCGACCTTCGACGTGGAAGGCATCGACGCCGCACACAAGTTGACCATCCTGGCGTCCATCGCCTTTGGTATCCCGCTGCAGTTCGACAAGGCCTACACCGAAGGCATCACCCAGCTGACCACCGCCGATGTGAATTACGCCGAGGCCCTGGGCTACCGCATCAAGCATCTGGGCGTGGCACGCAGCACTGCCGCCGGTATCGAGTTGCGCGTGCACCCGACCCTGATCCCGGCCGATCGCCTGATCGCCAACGTCAATGGCGTGATGAATGCGGTGATGGTCAATGGCGATGCCGCAGGCAGTACCCTCTATTACGGCGCTGGCGCCGGCATGGAGCCGACCGCGTCCTCCGTGGTGGCCGATCTGGTCGATGTGGTTCGCGCCCTGACCAGCGACCCGACCAACCGCGTACCGCACCTGGCCTTCCAGCCGGACTCGCTGTCCGATCACCCGATCCTGCCGATCGCGGCCTGCGAAAGCGCTTACTACCTGCGCATCCAGGCCAAGGATCATCCGGGCGTATTGGCCCAGGTGGCCAGCATCCTGTCGGAGCGCGGCATCAATATCGAGTCGATCATGCAGAAGGAAGCCGAGGAGCATGATGGCCTGGTGCCGATGATCCTGGTTACCCATCGCGTGCCCGAGCAGCGCATGAACGACGCCATCGCCGCGCTGCAGGCGTTGGACGGCGTGGCCGCTCCGGTTGTCCGTATCCGTGTCGAACAGCTGGCCTGAGGCCCTGTTTCTGAAGGTTTTTGAGGTTTGACTATGCGCTATATCAGTACCCGCGGCCAGGCACCGGCCCTGAATTTCGAAGACGTGCTGCTGGCGGGCCTTGCCAGCGACGGCGGCCTCTACGTGCCGGAAAACCTGCCGCGTTTCACCCAGGAAGAAATCGCCTCCTGGGCCGGCCTGCCGTATCACGAACTGGCCTTCCGGGTGATGCGTCCGTTCGTCACCGGCAGCATCCCGGATGCCGATTTCAAGAAGATCCTCGAAGAAACCTACGGCGTGTTCGCCCACAACGCCGTGGCGCCGCTGCGCCAGCTGAACGGCAACGAGTGGGTGCTGGAGCTGTTCCACGGCCCGACCCTGGCGTTCAAGGACTTCGCCCTGCAGCTGCTCGGTCGTCTGCTCGACCATGTGCTGGCCAAGCGCAACGAGCGCGTGGTGATTATGGGCGCCACTTCTGGGGATACGGGGTCGGCGGCGATCGAAGGCTGCAAGGCCTGCGATAACGTCGACATCTTTATCATGCACCCGCACAACCGTGTGTCCGAGGTGCAGCGCCGGCAGATGACCACCATCCTCGGCGACAACATCCACAACATCGCCATCGAAGGCAACTTCGACGACTGCCAGGAGATGGTCAAGGCCAGCTTCGCCGACCAGGGCTTCCTCAAGGGCACCCGTCTGGTCGCGGTCAACTCGATCAACTGGGCGCGGATCATGGCCCAGATCGTCTACTACTTCCACGCTGCCCTGCAGCTCGGCGGCCCGGCGCGCTCCATCGCGTTCTCGGTGCCGACCGGCAACTTCGGCGACATCTTCGCCGGTTACCTGGCGCGCAATATGGGTCTGCCGATCAGCCAGCTGATCGTTGCGACCAACCGCAACGACATCCTGCACCGCTTTATGAGCGGCAACCAGTACGTGAAGGGCGACTTGCACCCGACCCTGTCGCCGTCCATGGATATCATGGTCTCGTCGAACTTCGAGCGCCTGCTGTTCGACCTGCACGGTCGCAATGGTGCGGCCATCGCCGGGTTGATGGAGACCTTCAAGCAGGGTGGCGGTTTCAGCGTCGAGGAAGACCGCTGGACCGAGGCGCGCAAGCTGTTCGACTCCCTGGCGGTCAACGACGAGGCTACCTGCGAAACCATCGCCGAGGTGTACGCGGAGTGCGGCGAGCTGCTCGACCCGCACACCGCCATCGGCGTGCGCGCCGCCCGCGAATGCCGTCGCAGCCTGGCCACGCCCATGGTGATTCTGGGCACCGCGCATCCGGTCAAGTTCCCCGAAGCGGTGGAGCAGGCCGGTGTTGGTCAGGCCCCGGCACTGCCGGCGCATCTGGCGGATCTGTTCCAGCGCCCTGAGCGTTGCACTGTGCTGGCCAATGACCTGAAGGCTGTGCAGGCGTTTGTCAGCCAGCATGGAAATCGCGGCAAGCCGCTGTAAGTCGCAGTTAGCTGCCAGGAAAGCCGGTTACCCTCAGGGTGCCGGCTTTTTTTATGGGGCTATGCTCTGCGGACAGGTATTGCAGAGGTGCGACCGTGAGCGAATTTGATCAAGGTTTACCGCATGAGGTGGTGGCGGCGCTGGAGCGTGGGCAGAAAATCGAGGCGATCAAACTGCTGCGTGAACTCAAGGGCATGGGCCTCAAGGAGGCCAAGGACGCCGTGGATGGCTACAAGCCCGGGCGTCAGCCGGGTAGCGTCTCGGTGGTACAGGGCGGCGGACATGGCGGCATCTTCTGGCTGTTGGGCTTGCTGGTACTCGGGCTTGCTGGGGTTTGGCTGTTTGGCGGGTTCTAGTCTTGGTGCCGCGACTTGGCCGGTCAGTGGTCTAAAACACTCGAGGGTATTGGCGGGGGAACTATTCTGAATACTGAGGTGCTGAGGGTGTTGTGATGAAATGGGTAATAAAGGCGTTTTTGCTACTGTGTTTTGCCTATCCCTTGACTGACTCCTATGCCGCTACATTTGCAGTTGGTTTCTATAATTATCCACCGATGATGATTGAAGACGGCAGGACGGGTATTTATCAGGATATATTCGATGAGCTGGGCAAGCTGACGGGGGATAAGTTTGATGTGCAGTATTACCCTTATCCACGCATTGGTTTGCTGTTTAATAGCGGGCAACTTGATATAGAACCGGGTGTTTACCCGGGCTGGGTGCGCAGCCAGCCGACGCCTGGGGTGTTCTCGGCGCCATTTGGCCAGGTCGTCGATGTCATGGTGTTCGCCCCGGGCAAGGCTTTCCCGGTGAAGCGGCCTGAGGATTTGCGTGGCAAATCGGTGGGCCTGGTACGCGGTTATGCCTATCCTGATCTGGTGCCGTTGATCGAGGCCGGGCAACTCGATCGGCGCAATGGTTTGAATGAGGCACAATTGTTGGAGATGTTGGCCAAGTCGCGCTTCGACCAAATCGTGGCCAATAAGGCCATCGTTCAATACAGCATGATCAAGATGCCGGAATACCGTTATCTGGAAATCGGCGATGTCATGAGTTCTTTCGATGTCAGCATGCGGGTTCATCCCAAGCATGAGGCCTGGCTGGATAAACTGGATACGGCGATTCTAAAACTCAAACAGCAGGGCGTTATAAAGAAGATATATGCCAAATATGGTGTCCATCTCTAACACCCATGCTCTTTGGGTTGATTAGATTGCACCGTCGCTGCGCAAGGTGGCGATCTGTTCGGGGCTGTAGCCCAGCCCGGCCAACACTTGGTTGTTGTGTTCTCCCAGCTGCGGGCCTACCCAGTCCACGCTGCCCGGGGTGTCGCTCAATTTGGGCACTATGCCGGGCATCTTGAAGGCCTTGCCGTCCGGCAACTTGGCTGCAAGCAGCATTTCCCGGGCGAGAAACTGCGGGTCATGGAACATGTCTTCGGCGCTGAAGATGCGGCTGGCCGGCACCTCGGCCTGGTTCAGCGTGGCCAGCACCTGCGCCAGCGGCAGCGAGCCGACCCAGCGGTCGATCACTCCATAGATTTCATCGCGGCGCGCATCGCGGCCATCGTTGCTGGCAAGCGTAGTGTCGTCGGCCAGATCCTGGCGGCCTATGGCCTGCATAAAGCGCTTGAAGATGGCATCGCCGTTGGCGCCGATCTGGATATGCTTGCCATCCGCGCTGGTGTGGATCGAGGAGGGGGTGATGCCTGGCATGATATTGCCGGTGCGTTCGCGGATAAAACCGAACACATCGAACTCCGGCACCATGGACTCCATCATGGCAAAGATCGCCTCATACAGCGCCACGTCCACCATCTGCCCACTACCGCCATTCACTTCGCGGTGACGCAGCGCCATCAAGGCGCCGATCACGCCCCACAGCGCGGCGATCGAGTCGCCGATGCTGATGCCGGTGCGCACCGGCGGGCGGTCCTCGAAGCCGGTGATATAGCGCAGCCCGCCCATGGATTCGCCCACCGCGCCGAAGCCGGGCTGATCCTTCATCGGCCCGCTCTGGCCAAAGCCGGACAGGCGCACCATCACCAGCTTGGGGTTGAGTGCATGCAGCACGTCCCAGCCCAGGCCGAGTTTCTCCAGCACTCCGGGGCGGAAGTTCTCGATCAGGATATCGGCCTCGCCGAGCAGCTTTTTCAGCACCTCACGGCCGTCCTCGTGCTTGAGGTTAAGGGTGATCGACTGCTTGTTGCGCGCCTGCACGAACCACCACAGCGAGGTGCCCTCATACAGCTTGCGCCACTTGCGCAGCGGGTCGCCGCCATCGGGCGACTCGACCTTGATCACCTCGGCGCCGAACTCGGCGCAGATGCGCGAGGCAAACGGGCCGGCGATCAGGGTGCCGAGTTCTATGACTTTCAGGCCGGCGAGGGGTTTGGCAGTTAGGTTCATCAAGGATTCCGTCGGGCGGGGCAATAGCCGCGACTCTAACGTGCGCTGGCCGCATCGGGTAGACTTGCCGGCTAATTCGACCAGTCAAGAAGCCCGTCCATGGCCCTGCCGTCCACCACCTATAAAATCGAGCTGAACCTCACCGACATGGACCGCAGCGTCTATGAAAACCTGCGTTTCACCGTGGCCAAGCACCCCTCGGAAACCGAAGAACGCCTGGCCGCGCGGCTGGTCGGCTATGCCTTGTTCTACCATGAGCAACTGGCCTTCGGTCGCGGCCTGTCGGATGTGGACGAGCCAGCGCTGTGGGAAAAGAGCCTGGATGGCCGCGTGCTGCACTGGATCGAAGTCGGCCAGCCGGACAGCGAGCGCATTACCTGGTGTTCGCGCCGCACCGAGAAGTTCAGCCTGGTGGCCTACGGCAATCTGCGCGTCTGGCAGACCAAGGAGCTGGACCCGGTGCGCAGCCTGAAGAATATCAACGTGGTCGCCCTCGATCAGGAGGCCCTGGCCAAGCTGGCGCTGGATATGCCGCGTTCGCTGAACTGGAGCGTGATGATCAGCGACGGCGAGCTGTTCGTCACCGATGAGCGTGGCCAGCACGAACTGCCGATCGAGTGGCTGATCGGCGAGCGCTAAGTCTCTTTTATTAGAAACCTGCGTCCGTAGGGCGGGTGCAAGCCGCCATGTGTTGATTCCGGCGGGTTGTACCCGCCCTGCAAGATAGAACCTCCATGCGTATCGAAGCCCGTCCGTTACCCGCCATCCTGCCCGATCTGGGCAATCTGCCGCCGCTGTTGACCCGCCTCTATGCCGCCCGCGGCGTGCAGTCTGCGGCCGAGCTGGATAAGGGCCTGGCGCGGCTGATCCCCTATCAGCAGCTGAAGGGCATCGAGGCGGCGGTCGAGCTGCTGGTGCAGGGCCTTGAGCAAGGCCAGCGCATGCTGATCGTCGGCGACTTCGATGCCGACGGCGCCACCGCCAGCACGGTCGGCGTGCTGGGCCTGCGTATGCTCGGCGCGGCCCATGTCGATTACCTGGTGCCGAACCGTTTCGAGTACGGCTACGGTCTGACCCCGGAAATAGTCGCGGTGGCGCTTGAGCGGGCGCCGCAGCTGCTGATCACCGTGGACAACGGCATCTCCAGCGTCGAGGGTGTGGCCGCGGCCAAGGCGGCCGGCTTGACCGTGCTGGTGACCGATCACCATTTGCCCGGTGCCGAATTACCGGCGGCGGACGCCATAGTCAATCCCAACCAACCGGGCTGCGACTTCCCCAGCAAGGCGTTGGCCGGGGTCGGGGTGATGTTCTATGTGCTGTTGGCCCTGCGCGCCAAGCTACGTGAACTGGGCTGGTTTACCGCGCAGCGGCCCGAACCGAACCTCGGCGAGCTGCTCGACCTGGTGGCCCTGGGCAGCGTTGCCGACGTGGTGCCGCTGGATGCCAATAACCGCATCCTGGTGCACCAGGGCCTGGCGCGTATCCGTGCCGGCCGGGCGCGACCGGGGTTGCGTGCGGTGCTGGAAGTGGCCGGGCGCGACCATCGGCGCATCACTTCCACGGACCTGGGTTTTATCCTCGGCCCGCGCCTGAATGCGGCCGGGCGCCTGGACGATATGAGCCTGGGCATCGAATGCCTGCTCTGTGAAGACGAGGCCCTGGCCCGGGATATGGCGGTGCAGCTGGATCAGCTCAACCAGGACCGCAAGGCCATCGAGCAGGGCATGCAGCGCGAGGCTCTGGCCCAGCTCAAGGACCTGCCCCTGGCGGATATGCCGTTCGGCCTGTGCCTGTTCGAGGCGGACTGGCACCAGGGCGTGATCGGCATCCTCGCCTCACGCCTGAAGGAGCGTTACCACCGTCCGGCCATCGCCTTTGCCGATGCCGGTGACGGCGTGCTGAAAGGCTCGGCGCGTTCGGTGCCGGGCCTGCATATCCGCGATGCCCTGGACGCGGTGGCGGCCAGGCATCCGCAACTGATCAGCAAGTTCGGCGGGCATGCCATGGCGGCGGGATTGTCCCTGCCGGCGGCCAATTTCGGTGCCTTTGCCGCGGCCTTCGACGCTGAGGTGCGCCGCCAGCTCAGCGAAGACGATTTGACCGGGCGCCTGCTTTCCGATGGCAGCTTGTCGATCGAGGAGTTTCATCTGCCCCTGGCCAAGGAGCTGCGCAGTGCCGGGCCCTGGGGCCAGCATTTCCCCGAGCCGTTGTTCCATGGCGTGTTCCAGTTGGTGCAGCAGCGCATAGTCGGCGAGCGCCATCTCAAGGTGGTGCTGAAAAGCGAGTGCGGCAGCGTGCAGCTCGATGGCATCGCCTTCGGTGTGGACCGGGAAATCTGGCCGAACCCGACGGTGCGCTGGGTGGAGTTGGCCTACAAACTGGACGTCAACGAGTACCGTGGGCAGGAGACGGTGCAGCTGTTGATCGCCCATATTCAGCCGCGCTAAGAACCTGTTTACGATCTGCTGCGCGTCGGCCATCCGGCGTTAAAAACAGCCTCGGAATGCTCATGTACAACTCGTACACTCCGCTTCCTCGGCTGTTTTTGCCTTGTCTGGCTCTAGCTCGCGAGATCGTAAACAGGTTCTAAGCAGTCTACTCAGCCGCGTGGGGCGGCAGGCGCCGAGCCATCGGCCAGGGCCCGCTCGCTCAGTTCGTTCCAGCGGGCGAGAAACTGTGGTGGCTGGCTGACGCGCTGCGGGGCCTTGGCCAGAAATACCCCGAGAT
>DASUOY010000169.1:0-3005 GCA_036276395.1 Pseudomonas sp. | reverse complement strand
ATAGGCCTGGATCTCGGCCGGCTGCTTCAAGCTGCCCTTGGCCTTTACGCTGTCGATGATGGCCTGGCATTTGGAGATGTTGCGCGACGCGATAGCAATACGACCGAGTTCGTCGTTGTGCTGCGCGCACTTGTGGGCCACCACCTTGGCGACACCTCCTGCACCAATGATCAGAACATTCTTCTTCAATTTCTTTATCTCTCCTTTAACCGCCAGCTGTCAGGACAGGCTGGACAGGTAGTCATCAAAGCCAAACTCACGAACCACCTCGACGCTGCCGTCGAGCTGTTTCACCACGATGGACGGCATTTTCAGGCCGTTGAACCAGTTTTTCTTGACCATGGTGTAGCCGGCTGCGTCGATAAACGACAGCCGATCGCCGATGGCCAGCGGACGATCGAATTGGTACTCACCGAAGATGTCACCTGCCAGGCACGACTTGCCGCACACCATGTAGGTGTGTTCGCCCTCGCAGGGATCCATCTTGGCGTTGAGCCGGTAGATCAGCAGATCGAGCATATGGGCTTCGATGGAGCTGTCGACCACGGCCAGGTTTTTGCCGTTGTACAGGGTGTCGAGCACCGTGACTTCCAGGGAGGAGCTCAGGGTGATCGCCGCCTCGCCCGGCTCCAGATACACCTGCACGCCGAAACGCTCGGAGAAGGCCTTGAGGCGCGCGCAGAACTGATCGAGCGGGTAGCCGTCACCGGTGAAGTGAATGCCGCCACCCAGGCTGACCCACTCGACCTGCTCCAGCAGGTGGCCGAAGCGCTCTTCAATAGTGGTCAGCATCTGGTCGAACAGCTCGAAGCTGCCGTTCTCGCAGTTGTTGTGGAACATAAAGCCGCTGACCTTATCCATCACTGCGGCGATCTTTTCCGGGGCCCACTCGCCGAGGCGGCTGAATGGCCGGGCCGGGTCGGCCAGCAGGTCGTCGGAGCTGCTCACCTGCGGGTTTACGCGCAGGCCGCGCACCTTGCCGGCGGACGCCTCGGCGAAGCGCTCCAGCTGGCCTATGGAGTTGAAGATGATCTTGTCGCAGTTGGCGAGCATCTCCTCGATCTCATCATCGGCCCAGGCCACGCTGTAGGCATGGGTCTCGCCGACGAACTTCTGCCGACCGAGCTTCAACTCGTACAGCGAGCTGGACGTGGTGCCGTCCATATACTGCTGCATCAGGTCGAACACCGACCAGGTGGCGAAGCACTTGAGCGCCAGCAGCGCCTTGGCACCGGAGTTCTCGCGCACATAGGCGATCTTCTCCAGATTGCCCAACAGCTTCTGTTTGTCGATCAGGTAGTACGGCGTTTTGATCATTTCGGTGCCCCGTGCAAGGTCGGCCAACGGAGAGCAAAGGCTGCTCCCCCCAAAAAGTGGAGGCGAATTGTGCCGACAACCGGCACATATCGAAAGGGCAATTGGAGATTTTTTGTACAACCGGCGATTACCGGTTGCCTTTATAGGCATGCTGAGGCGTTAGCGCGAGGCTAACGCCGGCCAATGACAGCAGCATAAACGGCGCCGTTCAGTTGATCGGCGTGGCGGTGAGGTTGGCGCGGATATCGGCGTTCTGCAGCTTGACCCCGTACATGGAAGTCACCGCCCCGCCGCTGGGGTGCACGTGCTGCACCCGGTCGATATTCACTTCCTTGAAATGCACCCGGCCATTGACCGCGAAGCCCAATGGGTCGGGGCTGACCGGCGTGCAGCCGCCCGCCCCCTTGTTACACACCTTGGTGGGTGCCACATCCAGATTGAGGTCGACGTTAAAGCCGTAACTGTTGGCGTTCGGGTCCGCCGGATTGCCATCGGAGGTGTGGAAGTTGTCCACCACCAACTGGCTGCCAGTGCCGTTGACGCCATTGACCCGGCCGGTCTCGAGGATGATCTGGTTGCGCTTCTCGTTGCTCGACACACTGCTGACCGGATTGCCGCTGGTGTCGCGCACGTAGACGTTCTTCAGCTTGACCGACAGGCCTTCGTTGCCGCGATCCTCCCAGCGCCCACCGCTGCTCGTACAGGCGCTGGCCGTGCCGCCACTGCCGCCGACGCACAAGGCCCCGGCGCCGCCGGAGCTGAGGGCCAGGGTCGAGCCCTGCTCGTAGCGTTTGAGCACCAGGCGGCCCAGGCTGGTGCCAGTGGCGCGGTCGCCCCAGCGGATATCACCGACATCCAGCTTCGACCAGTAGGTGCCCTTGCGCAGCTCGACACCGTTATTGCTGATATCCAGCGAGCCCTCGCGGTAATGCATCTCGTAGCTGCTGCCGGACAACCACAGGCCACGGCCGTTCTCATCCACGGTAATCGCCGCGTTGGCCTCGGTCACATAGAAGTCGGCGTTATAGCGCAAGCCATCGCCGACCGCGCCGCCGGCCTTGAGGGTGATCTGGCCATTAAGGGTGAAGTCGTAGGCGGGAAACACCTCCATCAACACCAGCAACTCGGTGCCACCCTGCAGTGGCGAATTCGCCTGGCCGACGCGCAGGCCATCGAAGCTGTAACTGCCCACCACATTGTTCAGGCCCAGGCGCAGGCCGTCGAAGTGGCCGTTATAGTCGCCGCGGTTTATATCGCTCTGCGTGCCGGCGTAACAGCCGCTGCTGATGCCGGCGGCGCAGCTCTTGGTCAGGTCCAGGCTGAACTGACCGCTGCCGTGGGTGCGCAGGCCGCTGAACCACAGGCTGTTGCCGTTATCGGTGAGCGACAGCGAGCTGTCGAGCATATTCCAGCTGACATCGGCGCTGATGCCCTTGAGGCCGGAATTGCTATCGCCGCCCGGACGCAATTTGACCCAGTTCTGCCGCGCGCCCTGATCTTGGAAATTCAGGTCCAGGGCCAGGCTACCGAGTTTCTGGTTGGCCGGGTTGCCCATGATCAGGCCGCCCAGGGTGGCGTTGAACTTGAGATCGCTAAAGGCCAGCTTGGCGTAGCTGCCCGCACCGTCCTGCTCAAGATCCAGGGTCAAACCTGCGTTGCTGATCAGGCTGCCGGCGAAGTTCTCGGCG
>DASUOY010000168.1:0-4406 GCA_036276395.1 Pseudomonas sp. | reverse complement strand
GGCCGGTGCGGTGTCGGTCGGCCTGGCTCAGGGCGCGGCGCATAGCTTCTGGCAGATCAATGGCCAGGCTTGGGATATCAATGACAAGAGCTGTGCCGAGCGGCCGATTGCCCGTTTGCAGCTGGGCAAGAGCTATATCTTCGAGCTACGCAACCTCAGTCAGTATCAGCACCCGATCCATCTGCACGGCATGAGCTTCAAGGTGCTGGCCTCGGACCGCAAGGCGATCATTCCGTATTTCACCGACACTTACCTGCTGGGCAAGAATGAGCGCGCCCGCGTCGCGCTGGTCGCCGATAATCCAGGGGTGTGGATGTTCCACTGCCATGTGATCGACCATATGGAAACCGGGCTGATGGCCTCCATCGAGGTGGTGTGAATATTTCCGTAGGGTGCGCCGTGCGCACCAGTGCAAGGGTTGGCCCGGCGAGACTATGAGAAAAGTACAAATCATCGATCGCAGCCGCGATTCATCTTTTATGCGCGAGGCCCTGGCCTTGGCCGCCGAAGGTGCGGCCCTGGGTGAGGTGCCGGTCGGCGCGGTGCTGGTGCAGGATGGCGAGATTGTCGGGCGCGGCTTCAACTGCCCGATCTCCACTCATGACCCCAGCGCCCATGCCGAGATGGTGGCGATTCGCGCCGCGGCGAACGCTCTGGATAACTACCGTCTGCCCGGTAGCACCCTGTACGTGACCCTTGAGCCCTGCAGCATGTGCGCGGGCCTGATCGTGCATGCGCGGGTGCAGCGCGTGGTCTACGGCGCCACCGAGCCCAAGGCCGGGGTGGCGGTCAGTCGTGGCGAGTTCTTCAATCAGGCGTTTCTCAATCACCGGGTGTTGATCGAGGGTGGCGTGCTGGCCGAGGAGTGCGGGGCGGTGCTGAGTGATTTTTTCAAGGCGCGGCGCGAGCAACGGTAAAGGCTTAGCGCGGCGCAGTGGCGCTAGCGGGTGCTTGAGTGCTCCAGGCGCCGGGTAAGCCGCCGAATAGCTGAATCACAGCGGCGGGGTTTGCTCATCCGGCTTGCGCTTGTCGATTCCCGGTACATGCAGGCCGCTTTCCGCGACCTGGGTGCCTTCCAGTTGCGGCTGGGTTACCCAGGTGAGGATGTCGTAATAGCGGCGGATGTTGCGCACAAAATGTACCGGCTCGCCGCCGCGGGCATAGCCGTGGCGGGTTTTGCTGTACCACTGCTTCTGGGACAGGCGCGGCAGGATTTTCTGCACATCCAGCCACTTGTTCGGGTCCAGGCCTTCGGCCTCGGTGAGCTTGCGCGCATCCTCCAGATGGCCGCCGCCGATGTTGTAGGCGGCCAGGGCGAACCAGGTGCGATCCGGCTCCTGAATGCTTTCCGGCAGCAGGCTCTTCACATAGACGATGTACTTGGCCCCGCCCTCGATGCTCTGCTTGGGGTTCAGTCGATCAGATACGCCCATGGCCTGGGCGGTGCGCAGGGTCAGCATCATCAGGCCGCGCACGCCGGTTTTCGAGGTGGCGCCGGGTTGCCAGAGCGATTCCTGGTAGCCCATGGCGGCCAGCAGGCGCCAGTCGACCTGATTGGCCTGGCCGGCCTGGCGGAAGAACGCCTCGTAGCGCGGCAGGCGCTGCTGCAGATGCTGTGCGAAGGTGTAGGCGCCGACGTAGCCGAGTACGTCCACATGGCCGTAGTAGCGATCCTTCAGGCGCTGCAGGCTGCCGTTCTGCTGGGCGCGCGCGATAAAGGCATTCATCTCATCGAGCAGGCTGTGGTCTTCGCCGGGGGCGGTGGCCCAGGCCAGATTCTGCGCATCGCCCAGATCGAACGCCACGCGCACATTGGGGAAGTACACCTGGTTCATCGCCAGCTCGTTGGAGTCCACCAGGGTCAGGTCGATCTGCCCTTCATCGACCATGCGCAGCAGGTCGACCACTTCCACCGCGGCGGATTCCTCGAAGCTCAGTTCCGGCAGCTGCAGTTTCAGCGCGCGCAGCTGTTCGGCGTGGCTGCTGCCTTTAAGTACCAGGATGCGTTTGCCAATCAGGTCGTCGGGGCGGGTCGGGCGTTGTTGGCTATGGCGGTACACCACCTGGGGGGTTACCTCCAGGTAAGGCAGGGAGAAGCGCGCCTGCTGCTGCCGTGCCTCGCTTTGCACCAGGCCGGCGGCGGCCAGGGCCGGACCGCCGGGGCGGCGCAGGCTGCTGAACAGTTCGTCGAGGTTGTCGGCGGTTTCGACCTGTAGTTGTACGCCCAGGTCATCGGCGAAGCGTTTGACCAGCTCATACTCGAAGCCGGTTTCGCCGTTGCGGTCCTGGAAGTAGGTGGCCGGGCTGTTGCGGGTGATCACCCGCAGCGTACCCTCCGCCTGAATGCGCTCGAGCGTGCTGGGTTCTTCAGCACAGCCGCCGAGCAGCAGGAGGATTCCGATCGCCGACAACCAGCAGGCACGGCGCGTGCGGAACGCAGAATGGGCAAACATGGGCGCAGTATACGCAAAGCCTGGGGTGCGCCATATCTCGACAGCGCGCGGCTTCTCTGCTAGCGCGCTGGCAGTGCTTAGCGTGCCGCCACGGGTGCCGTCGGCGGCGCTTTAGGCTAGAATGCACGGCCTCAAAGTACACCCCCTTCCCAGAGGCTGTCCCCGATGTTGATCCTGCGCGGCGCTCCCGCCCTTTCTGCTTTCCGCCACGGTAAATTGCTTGAGCAACTGACCAGCAAAGTCCCCGCTGTGACTGGGCTGTATGCCGAGTTCGCGCATTTTGCCGAGGTTAGCGGCGTTCTGAATGCCGACGAAGAGCAGGTGCTGGCCCGTTTGCTGAAATACGGCCCGAGTGTGCCGGTGCAGGAGCCAAGCGGCCGCCTGTTCCTGACCATTCCGCGCTTCGGCACCATCTCGCCCTGGTCGAGCAAGGCCAGTGATATCGCCCGTAACTGCGGCCTGGCGAAGATTCAGCGCATCGAGCGCGGCCTGGCGTATTACGTCAGCGGCGAGCTGAATGCCGCCGAGGCGCAGCAGGTGGCCGACGTGCTGCATGACCGCATGACCCAGCTGGTGCTGGATAACTTCGAAGGCGCTGCGGCGCTGTTCAGCCACGCGCAGCCCAAGCCGCTGACCGCCGTGGACATCCTCGGTGGTGGTCGCGCCGCGCTGGAGAAGGCCAACGTCGAGTTGGGCCTGGCCCTGGCGGAAGACGAAATCGACTATCTGGTGACCAGCTTCAACGGTCTGGGGCGCAACCCCCACGACATCGAGCTGATGATGTTCGCCCAGGCCAACTCCGAGCACTGCCGGCACAAGATCTTCAATGCCAGCTGGGATATCGATGGCGAGAGCCAAGAGAAATCCCTGTTCGGCATGATCAAGAACACCTACCAGATGCACAACGAAGGCGTGTTGTCCGCTTATAAGGACAACGCTTCGGTGATAGTCGGGCACACCGCCGGGCGCTTCTTCCCGGACGCGCAAACCCGCCAGTACGGCGCTGTGCAGGAGCCGGTGCATATCCTGATGAAGGTGGAAACCCACAACCACCCGACGGCCATCTCGCCGTTCTCCGGTGCGTCCACCGGTTCCGGTGGCGAGATTCGCGACGAAGGTGCCACTGGCCGTGGTGCCAAGCCGAAGGCTGGTCTGACCGGTTTCACCGTATCCAACCTGAACATCCCCGGTTTCGAGCAGCCCTGGGAAGTGCCGTACGGCAAGCCCGAGCGCATCGTTACCGCGCTGGACATCATGATCGAAGGCCCGCTGGGTGGCGCGGCGTTCAACAACGAATTCGGTCGTCCGGCCCTGACCGGCTACTTCCGCACCTTCGAGCAAGCGATCCAGACCCCGCGCGGTGAAGAAGTGCGGGGTTATCACAAGCCGATCATGCTCGCCGGCGGCATGGGCAACATCCGTGCAGATCACGTGCAGAAGGGCGAGATCACCGTGGGCGCCAAGCTGATCGTGCTCGGCGGCCCAGCCATGCTGATCGGCCTGGGCGGCGGCGCCGCTTCGTCGGTCGCCACCGGTGCCAGTTCGGCTGACCTGGATTTCGCCTCGGTACAGCGCGAGAACCCGGAAATGGAGCGTCGCTGCCAGGAGGTAATCGACCGTTGCTGGCAGCTGGGTGACAACAACCCTATCGCCTTTATCCATGACGTGGGCGCGGGCGGCATCTCCAACGCCTTCCCGGAGCTGGTCAATGACGGTGGCCGTGGAGGCCGCTTCGAGCTGCGCAACGTGCCGAATGACGAGCCGGGCATGGCCCCGCACGAGATCTGGAGCAACGAGTCCCAGGAGCGTTACGTACTGGCCGTCAGCGCCGTCGATTTCGAACGCTTCAAGGCGATCTGTGAGCGCGAGCGTTGTCCCTTCGCGGTAGTGGGTGAGGCCACCGAAGAAGCCCACCTGACTGTGACCGACAGCCATTTCGCCAACACCCCGGTG
>DASUOY010000167.1:0-7996 GCA_036276395.1 Pseudomonas sp. | reverse complement strand
GATACGGTGCCATTGATGCCCTCTTCGGCCAGCAGCAAGGTGCCTTTGACGCCGTTATCCAGCATGCACTGCAGCAACGGCTCACGCAGGGCGTGGAAATCAGGCAGGGAAACGAATTTATACAGCGCGGCGACAACGATCTTGTCAGTCATAGCAAGTCCTTCAGTAGTCGCCCACGTAAAGGGCGGACTGGGATATAAAAGTGATCAGCAGCAGCTTTGACGGGCTGGAGGACCACAAAAAATTGTCTGGAGCAATTTTTGACCTCGCTCCGCGACGGCTCCGCAGGGATGGCCGCCATGGATGGCGGGCCACAAACAAAACCGCCGGCCCAAGGTCGTTTAAACCCTGCGCCGGCGGAGCGTGCAGTTTAATGCCCTTCAGGCAAACCGTGTAGAGGCCAATTGCCTCAGTGGCCGCCCTTGCAGGTCGGCGAAGCCGGAGCCGCGCCCTGCTGCGCCCATTCCTCGGGGGTGTAGGTGTGCAGCGCCAGGGCATGGATCTGGCCCATCAGCTCACCGACCGCGGCATAGGCCCGTTGATGGCGCTTGACCGCATTCAGACCGGCGAACTGCGCGCTGACGATCACCGCCTTGTAGTGGGTTTCCAGGCCACGGCTGTGCATATGGCTTTCATCCAGCACTTCAAGATGCTGGGGCTGCAGCACGGCCAGGGCCGTTTGCAAGAGGTCGAGTTTGGACATCCTAACCTCCACTCAAGGCTTGGCCGGGCTGAGCTTGCTGGTCATTTCCGCCAGCAGCTGATTGACCTTGGGCACCGCGCCTTCCAGCTTGCTCTGGGTCAGCTGCGCCGATTGCGCGGTCAGCGTCGGCATCTTCTCCAGCACTTTCTTGCCCAGAGGCGACTCGTAGAACGCGATCAGGTCACGCATCTCCTGCTCGCTGAAGTTGCTGGTGTAGAGCTTGACCATATCCGGCTTGAGCTTGTCCCAGCCGACTGCCTGCTCCAGGGCCGCATTGGCCTGGGCCTGGTAGGTTTCCAGCACGGCCTTTTCGCCCGGCGCGGCATTGCTCTCGGCAAAGCGCTGGGCAAACATCTGCTGCACCTGGGCATACACCGGCACCGCCAGCTTGTCGGCCCGCGCCAGCAGGAGAAAACGCTCGGCATCGGCGGCATGGCTGCGGGCATCGGCCAGCACCTGGCCGCTCACGCATGCCAGCAACAGTGCAGCCCACAGGGCGGGTAAACGCGACATGGTTAACTCCTGAATAGAAAGAAAAGAGCCGATCTGGCTCCAGTGCCGGGCATTTTGTGCCCAAGCCAGGCCGATACTCAAGCACGCTGCTACCCCGCCGGTCATGCGGCCCAAGCGTGCTCTGGCGCACAACCTGTTTACAGGCCAAAATGCCAGTACTTGCCGAGTGACCTGCTGGCTGTATGCTCGTACTGGCAAGTGTCGTCACCCGAGCCCTGGGGCTCCCGTACACACATGGACGTGTTCGATGAACAGTTTTACCCATCCCGAGTCTTTGGCTGCTGTCACCCTCTGCACCGACGAGGGACAACTCAACCCGCAGGCTATTGGCTGGTCATCCCGCCCGCTGGTCGACTGCAGCATTCCTGGCCGCTTCGGCCGGCGCAAACGCTGGAACCACTGGTGCATCACCACGCCCAACTGGATTCTGGCCCTGACCCACGCCGACCTCGACTACCTCGGCTACGGCGCCGCCTACTTTCTCGACCTGCAAAGCGGCCAGGCCGTCGCCTATAACCAGATCCGCCTGTTCGGCCTGGGCGGCGAACTGCCCGACCAGCCGCAGCAGAGCCACGAGTTCAACCATCCCCGCCTGCATCTACGGGTAGCCGAACATACCGGTCGCACGCGCATCACCCTCAGCGCGCCGGACATCGGCGGACAGGCACTGCATGTCGCCCTGGATATTCTGCGCCCCGCCCATCTGGACTCGGTCAACCTGGTGGCGCCACTGGGCCCGCGCAGCTTCCACGCCACCACTCGTCAGCTCGGCCTGCCCTGCAGTGGCAGCGTACAGTTGGGCCAGCAGCACTATCACTGCGTCAACGGCCAGAGCTTCGCCTCCCTGGATTTCGGCCGCGGCGTGTGGCCGCTCAATAGCCACTGGACCCGCGCCGCCTTCGCCGCCCCCGGCGGCATAGCCGGCAACTTCGGCGCCGGCTGGACCGACCATAGCGGCCTGTCGGAAAACACCCTGTGGTTTGGCGGCGAGCTGCAACACCTCAATGCCCCCATCGACATCGGCCAGACGGCCCCCGGCGCCCTGGCGCCCTGGCAACTGCGCAGCCAGGACGACAGCGTCGCGCTGAGCTTCAAGCCCTGCCAGCGCCATCAATCGCGGCGCCGCCTGGGCCCCTTCTATGCGGATACCACGCAGTGGTTCGGCCATTTCGACGGTGTGCTGCGTGGCCCGCAAGGCGAGCGGGTGCCGGTCAATGGCGCGCTCGGCTGGCTGGGCGAGACCCACGCCCGCTGGTAAAGCTGCCGGCAGTGGAACCTCTGGCCATTCGCAGTAACCTAATCTACAGCCCGCCTGCGTTTATGCAGGCAGACTGCTGCCTGCGCCATAACCCGGAGAGCCACCATGAGCCGCACAGAGACCGACAGCCTAGGCCCCATCGAAGTCCCGGATGATGCCTATTGGGGCGCGCAGACGCAGCGCTCGCTGCTCAACTTCGCCATAGGCCAGGAAGCCATGCCCCTGCCGGTGCTGCACGCCCTGGCCCTGATCAAGAAGGCTGCCGCGCGGATCAACCAGCGTATCGGCGACCTGCCCGCGGACATCGCCCGGCTGATTGAACAGGCGGCCGATGAAGTGCTCGCCGGCCAGCACGACAAGCAGTTCCCGCTGGTGGTCTGGCAGACCGGCAGCGGCACCCAGAGCAATATGAACGTCAACGAGGTGATTGCCGGTCGCGCCAACGAACTGGCCGGCAGCGGCCGTGGCGGCAAGAGCCCGGTGCACCCCAACGATCATGTCAACCGCGCGCAAAGCTCCAACGACAGCTTCCCCAGCGCCATGCATATCGCCGCCGCGCAAGCGGTGCAGCAGCAACTGCTGCCGGCCATCCGCGAGCTGCGCGATGGCCTGCAGGAGCAGGCCGAGCGCCATGCCCAACTGCTCAAGACCGGGCGCACCCATATGATGGACGCCACCCCAATGACCTTCGGCCAGGAACTATCGGCCTTTGTCGCCCAGTTGGGCTATGCCGAGCGGGCGATTCAGCAGGCGCTGCCGGCGGTATATGAACTGGCCCAGGGCGGCACCGCCGTGGGCACCGGGCTCAACGCGCCGCACGGCTTTGCCGAGGCCATGGCCGCCGAACTGGCGGCGCTGAGCGGCCTGCCATTGCTCAGCGCGCCGAATAAATTCGCCGCGCTGGCCGGCCACGAGCCCCTGGTGCAATTGTCCGGGGCCTTGAAAACCCTGGCCGTGGCCCTTATGAAGCTTGCCAACGACTTGCGTTTGCTCGGCTCGGGGCCGCGCGCAGGCTTTGCCGAGGTGCGCTTGCCGGCCAATGAGCCGGGCAGCTCGATCATGCCCGGCAAGGTCAACCCGACCCAGTGCGAGGCCTTGTCGATGCTGGCCTGCCAGGTACTGGGCAACGACGCCACCATCGGCTTTGCCGCGAGCCAAGGGCATCTGCAACTGAACGTGTTCAAACCGGTGATTATCCATAACCTGCTGCAATCGGTGCGCTTGCTCGCCGATGGTTGCCATAACTTTCAGCAGCACTGCATCGCCGGCCTGCAGCCGGACGCCGCGAAGATGGCCGAGCATCTGCAGCGCGGGCTGATGCTGGTGACCGCGCTGAACCCGCATATCGGCTACGACAAGGCGGCAGAAATCGCCAAGAAGGCTTACCAGGAGGGCAGCACGCTGCGCGAGGCCGCGCTGCAGCTTGGTTATGTAAGCAATGAACAATTCGACGCCTGGGTGCGTCCTGAAACCATGCTGGAGGCAGGTCAACATGAGTGAAGAGGTAAAGAGCGGCGCCACACCACTGGAAGGTGATGGCAAACGCATTCTGATGATTCTTGGCACGCCCAAAGCGGCCAGCCTGTGCCACGCCCTGGGCGAAGCCTATGCCCAGGGGGCGCGCAGCAAGGGCCATGTGGTGCGCCAGCTGAAACTGGGGGAAATGAGCTACGACCCGGTGCTGCGCGACGGTTACGAACAGAGCCAGACCCTGGAGCCGGATCTGCTGGAGGCCCAGCGGCAGATTCACTGGGCCGAGCATCTGGTGTTCGTCTACCCGGTCTGGTGGGGCGGCATCCCCGCGCTGCTCAAGGGCTTTTTCGACCGCACCTTTCTGCCCGGCTTCGCCTTCAAATACCGCAACCGCTCGCAGCTGTGGGACAAGCTGCTGAGCGGCCGTACCGCCGACCTGCTGGTGACCATGGACACGCCGCCCTGGTACTTCCGCTGGATCTATGGCGCGCCGGCACACCGGCAGATGATCCGCACCATCCTCGGCTTCAGCGGCATCAAGACCCGCCGCCTGGCCGAATTCGCCCCGGTACGCCCCTCCTCCGAAGAACAACGCCAGGGCTGGCTACGCCGCGCGGAAGGCCTGGGCCTGCGCGCCTAGTCGCCAATACAAGGCCCCGCGGGGCCTTGTTCGGCTATCAGGGATTCACCCGAGAACGGAACAAGGCCTGATGCTCGCGGCACTGCTGGGCCGCCAGCAGGAACACGCCGTGACCGCCGCGCTCGAACTCAAGCCAGGTGAAGTCCACTTCCGGGTACAGCGCCTCGACATGCACCTGGCTGTTGCCCACCTCGATGATCAGCAGGCCCTTGTCAGTCAAATGATCGGCCGCCTCGGCCAGCATGCGCCGCACCAGATCCAGGCCATCGTCGCCACAGGCCAGGCCCAGGGCCGGCTCGTGCTGGTACTCGGCCGGCATATCGGCAAAATCCTCGGCATCCACATAGGGCGGGTTGGACACTATCAGGTCGAAACGCTGGCCCGGCAGCCCGGCGAAACCATCGCCCTGCACCGTATAGACCCGCTCCTCCAGTTCATGCCGCTCGATATTCTGGTTGGCCACTTCCAGCGCCTCGAACGACAGGTCGCCCAACACCACTTCGGCCTCGGGAAACTCATAGGCGCAGGCGATGCCGATGCAACCGGAACCGCTGCACAAGTCGAGGATGCGCGCCGGCTCAACGGCCAGCCAGGGCTGGAAATGCTGCTCGATCAGCTCACCAATGGGCGAGCGCGGCACCAGCACCCGCTCATCGACGATAAAGGGCAAGCCGCAAAACCAGGCTTCGCCCAGCAGATAGGCGGTCGGCACGCGCTCCTCGATACGCCGCTTGAGCAAGCCATGCAGGTGCACATGCTCGTCCTCTTCCAGGCGGCAATCGAGGTAGCTGTCGGCTATCTCAAAAGGCAGGTGCAGGGCGCCAAGCACCAGCTGACGTGCCTCATCCCAGGCATTGTCGGTGCCGTGGCCGAAAAACAGCTGCTCGCGCTGAAAGCGGCTGACCGCCCAGCGGATGTAATCGCGCACGGTGCGCAGGCGGGTGTTCAGAGCAGCTGTAGAGTCGGTCACGGGGGCGTCTCCGCAAAAAAAAGATCGCGCATTCTAACGCACGCCACCGCCCACCATGCATTGCCCAGTTTCAACGCAAAGCGCGGGGGCCTCTGCCTAGAGAGGTTCACAGCAACGCCAAGCAGGCGGACAATGCAGCCATTGCCCATGCCAGTTTGGAGTTTTCTGCCATGTCCATCCCCCAAACCCTGCTCGCCTTGACCGGGCGCACCCATGCGCCGGCCCGCCTGAGCAATGCCACCCTGCTGGTGATCGATGCGCAGGAGGAATACCGCAGCGGCGTGCTGCAACTGCCCGGCCTGGATGCCGCCCTCGCGCAGATCGCCCAGCTGCTGGCGGCCGCCCGTGCCCAGGGCAGCGCCATAGTCCACGTCAAGCATCTGGGTATCCCCGACGGCCTGCTCGACCCGCGCGGGCCACGGGGCCAGCATCTGCCCGAAGCGGCCCCGCTGCCCGGCGAGCTGGTGGTGGAAAAACGCATGCCCAACGCCTTCTCCGGCACCGAGTTGCATGAACGCTTGCAAGCCCTGGGGCATCTGGACCTGATCGTGTGCGGTTTTATGACCCACTCCAGCATCAGCACCACGGTACGCGCCACCAAGGACTATGGTTACCGCTGCACCCTGGTCGACAGCGCCTGCGCCACCCGCGACCTGCCGACCCTGGACGGACAGGTGATCAGCGCCGCCGAGATGCACCGCGCGGAAATGATCGCCCTGGCGGATAATTTCGCGGCCGTGGTGCCCCATGCCAATGCCCTGCTCTAGATTGGCGCCGGGACGTACTGCAGCCCTGCCCGGTTGAACCACAGCCGCACTGACCGGTCATACCGCCGGTACCCACAGAGGAAATCGGAATGAAGCTGTCCGATGGTTTCGATGCACGCCGCCTGCGCTCAGGCGGCTCCGGCCGCTGGCGCCGGCGCCTGGGCGCGCTGCTGGCCGCCCTGCTGGTCATGCTCGGCCTGGCCCTGCTACTGACCGGCGGCGCGGTGCTGCTGGGGCGGGCGCCGACACTGGTAGCGCTGCATGAATCCGTAGCCGCCAGCACCATGGTGCTCGTCGCCGGGCTGTTTCTGCTGTGCTGTGGCGGCCTGTTCTGGCGGCGCTGCCGCCGCCGGGCAGGCTCCAGCGACCTCAATATGGCCCCGCACCTGCTGAAGAAGCGCAACTGATTCAATCCCAAGCGGACAGCACGAGCGGCACCAGCTTGGTTACACTAGCGGCCTTCGCGGAGGCCCAGATGCAAGACCAAGACGACGATTTTTCTCTATTTAAAGCCGAGTTACGCGGCGTCAAACCGATCAAACATGACCGTGCCGACACCGGCAAAGCCAAACCCAACCGTGCCCAGCTGGCCACCCTGCGCCAGGCCGCCACGGCGCGGGTAGAGTCGACCAAGGTCGACGGCCTGTCCGACCAGTTCGTGATCGATGTCGGCGCCGAAGACCCGCTGTACTGGGCCGCCAACGGCGTGCAGGAAGGCCAGATGCGCAAGCTCAAGCTGGGCCAGATCGCCTTCGAGGGCAGCCTCGACCTGCACGGCATGACGGTGGAAAAGGCCCGCGACACCCTGTGGGAATTTATCGCCGAGGCCAACAAGCTGGAGGTGCGCTGCGTGCGCGTCACCCACGGCAAAGCGGTGCGCATGGACGGCCGCAAGCCAATGATCAAGAGCCACGTCAACACCTGGCTGCGCCAGCACCCGCAGGTACTCGGCTTTACCTCCTGCCTGGCCAAGCACGGCGGCACCGGCGCGGTGTACGTGATGCTCAAGCGCACCATGATGGATGGCCGTGACGAATAAGCCCCTGCCGCTGGCGGGTTATGCACTTGCCAGCCCGACCCGTGCGGCCTAACCTGCGCCCTTTGAAACACCAATGAGATTTTCCATGTCCCTGGAACAGAACTACACCGCGATTCTCGGCCAACTTGGCGAGGACGTGTCCCGCGAAGGCCTGCTCGACACGCCCAAGCGCGCCGCCAAAGCCATGCAATACCTGTGTCGCGGCTATCAGCAGAGCCTGGAGGAAGTCACCAACGGCGCGCTGTTCAGCTCGGACAACAGTGAGATGGTGCTGGTCAAGAACATCGAGCTGTACTCGCTGTGCGAGCATCACCTGCTGCCGTTTATCGGCAAGGCCCATGTCGCCTATATCCCCAACGGCAAGGTGCTCGGCCTGTCGAAAGTCGCGCGCATCGTCGACATGTATGCCCGCCGCCTGCAGATCCAGGAAAACCTCAGCCGGCAGATCGCCGAGGCCATCCAGCAGGTCACCGGCGCCCTGGGCGTGGCGGTGGTCATCGAAGCCCAGCATATGTGCATGATGATGCGTGGTGTGGAGAAGCAGAACTCCTCCATGGTCACCTCGGTGATGCTCGGTGAGTTCCGCGAAAACGCCGCCACCCGTAGCGAATTCCTCAGCCTGATCAACAATTG
>DASUOY010000166.1:0-2251 GCA_036276395.1 Pseudomonas sp. | reverse complement strand
TGGCCGGCCAGCGGCTCGATCCAGTCCGGCTCGATCTTGGCCACCATGCGCGCAAACAGCTTGGTGGTTTCCACCAGCTCGGCGGCCATCAACCAGCTGGGTTTCTTGCGGCCGATCACCGAGGACGGG
This sequence comes from Pseudomonas sp., assembly GCA_036276395.1. Taxonomy (GTDB): domain Bacteria; phylum Pseudomonadota; class Gammaproteobacteria; order Pseudomonadales; family Pseudomonadaceae; genus Aquipseudomonas. Next base: position 2,122 of record DASUOY010000166.1, on the reverse strand, counting down.
TGCACCCAGAAGCGCCGCTGACGCGCGCCGAGGTAGTCGCCGTCTTCGGTTTTCTGGCCGATCTGACTAAGCAGGCCGGCGAGAATCGCCTTATGCACGGCGGCGTAGCCTTTGGCGCGTTGCGCGGCCTGGTCTTTCTCGGCCAGCTCTTTTTCTTTCTGGGCCGCCGATAGTTGGCGGTCCTGGGTAGGCGGCTGATCCTTAGCGCGCGGCTCGCTTTTCCCCGCATCGCTCGCCGGTTTGCCGAGCTGCAAATCACGGGTGATCAGCACCAGCTGGCGGTGCGCGTCGCGCCACTCACGCAGCCTGAGGTAGTTAAGAAAGTTCTTACGGCACCAGCTGCGCAGCGCGCTGGAACCGAGAGCCTGGCGCTGTTCCTCGAAACCGCGCCACAGGTTGATCAACGCGGCGAAGTCGGAATCGACATCCTTCCACTGCGCATGGGCCTGGTCGGCGGCCTGCTGACGGTCGGACGGGCGCTCGCGCACATCCTGCACCGACAGCGCGCTGGCGATAATCAGGATTTCTTCCAGGCTGCCCTGCTTCGCCCCTTCCAGCACCATACGGCCCAGACGCGGGTCCACCGGCAGGCGCGCCAGTTGGCGGCCCAGCGGTGTCAGCTGGCCCTCGCGGTTAACCGCCGAAAGCTCTTGCAGCAGGTTGAAACCGTCGCTGATGGCCTTGCCATCCGGCGGCTCGATAAAGGGGAAGGCCTCGATCTCACCCAGGCGCAGATGGAGCATCTGCAGGATTACCGCCGCCAGGTTGGTACGCAGAATTTCCGGATCGGTAAAGGCCGGGCGACCGTTGAAGTCTTCCTCGCTGTACAGGCGAATGCAGATACCCGGCTCGACCCGCCCGCAACGGCCCTTGCGCTGGTTGGCGCTGGCCTGGGACACGGCCTCGATGGGCAGGCGCTGCACCTTGGCGCGGTAGCTGTAACGGCTGATGCGTGCCGTGCCGCTGTCGATCACATAGCGAATACCCGGCACGGTCAGCGAGGTCTCCGCGACGTTGGTGGCCAGCACTATCTTGCGTGCGCCCATGGGCGCGAAAATCTTCTGCTGCTCGGCCGGGGTCAACCGTGCATACAGCGGCAGCACTTCGGTCAGGCGCAGGTTGGCCTTGCGCAGCACCTCGGCGGCGTCGCGAATTTCGCGCTCACCGGGGAGAAACACCAGCACATCGCCGGGCCGCTTACCCTCGGCTTTCTCGAAGACGCTGATTTCATCCAGGGCGGCGAGAAGCGCCTGGTCGACGGAGAGGTCTTCCTCGACGCGGTTGCCGTCTTCGTCCTGCTCGGCGGTCAGCGGCCGGTACCAGGTGTCCACCGGGAAGGTGCGCCCGGACACCTCGACAATAGGTGCACCGCCGAAATGTTCAGAGAAGCGCTGCAGGTCGATGGTGGCCGAGGTGATGATCAGCTTGAGATCCGGCCGGCGCACCAGCAGGGTTTTCAGAAAGCCCAGGAGGAAGTCGATATTCAGACTGCGCTCGTGGGCCTCGTCGACGATGATGGTGTCGTACTTTTCCAGATAGCGGTCGTGCTGGGTTTCCGCCAGCAGGATGCCGTCGGTCATCAGCTTGATCAGGCTGCGCTCGTTGCTCTGGTCCTCGAAGCGCACCTGATAGCCGACCAGCTCGCCCAGCGGCGTGCCGATTTCCTCGGCAACCCGAGTAGCCACGCTGCGCGCCGCCAGACGGCGCGGCTGGGTATGGCCAATCAGGCCATGCACGCCACGGCCCAGTTCCAGGCAAATTTTCGGCAGCTGAGTGGTCTTGCCCGAACCGGTTTCCCCGGCGATCACCACCACCTGGTGCGCCGCGATGGCCGCCTTGATCTCGTCGCGCTTGGCGGCAATCGGCAGCGCATCGTCATAACGCATCGGCGGCACGCTTAGCCGGCGCGCCTCAACCTTGGCGCGAGAGGCCTCAAAGCGCTGCAGCCACTGCGCCAGCTTGACCTCGTCCACCGGCGTCTGCTTGCGCAGTTCATGCAACTGGCGGCGCAGGCGATGCCGATCGCCCAGCAGGGTCTGATCGAGGTTTTTCAGCAGTTGGTCAAAGGCGGGCGTGGCGTCGGTCATCGGGCAATCGCGGAGGGGAATTTCGAGGGTGGCGA
>DASUOY010000165.1:0-4960 GCA_036276395.1 Pseudomonas sp. | reverse complement strand
GCCATCTGCACGACCAGGGCATCAAGCGCATCGTCGTCGCCAATCGCACCCTGGAGCGCGCCAGCAGCCTGGCCGAACAGTTCGGCGCCCACGCCGTGCTGCTCTCGGAAATCCCCGATGAGCTGGTCAATAGCGATATCGTGATCAGCTCCACTGCCAGCCAGCTGCCGATTCTCGGCAAGGGCGCGGTCGAGCGCGCGCTGAAGCAGCGCAAGCACAAGCCGATCTTTATGGTCGACATCGCCGTGCCGCGGGATATCGAGCCTGAGGTCGGCGAGTTGGACGACGTCTACCTCTACACCGTCGATGACCTGCATGAGGTGATCGCGGAAAACCTCAAGAGTCGCCAGGGCGCGGCTCAGGCCGCCGAAGAGCTGGTGGCGGTCGGTGCCCAGGACTTTATGCAGCGCCTGCGCGAGTTGGCGGCGGTGGATGTGCTCAAGGCCTATCGGCAGCAGGCCGAGCGCCTGCGTGACGAGGAGCTGAACAAGGCCCTGCGCCTGCTCAATAACGGCAGTTCGGCCGAGGACGTGCTGGCGCTGCTGGCCCGTGGTCTGACTAACAAGCTGCTGCATGCGCCCAGTGTGCAGCTGAAAAAATTCTCCGCTGACGGTCGCGTCGATGCGCTGGGCGTGGCTCAAGAACTCTTTGCCCTCGACGAGGGCGCGCCGCCTGCTTCGACCCATAGCGGCTCGGCCAATAAATAAAGGTCTGCAATGAAAGCGTCACTGATCAATAAACTCGACCTGTTGCAGGATCGTTTCGAAGAGCTGACTGCGCTGCTCGGCGATGCCGAAGTGATCAGCAACCAGCCGCAGTTCCGCGCCTATTCCAAGGAATACGCCGAGATCGAGCCGGTGTACCAGGCGTTCAGTGCGTTCCGCAAAGTCCAGTCCGACCTCGAAGGTGCCCAGGCGCTGCTCAAAGATAGCGACCCAGACATGCGCGAGATGGCCGAGGAAGAGGTCGCCGAGGCCAAGGAACAGCTGATCGAGCTCGAAGCCAGGCTACAACGCATGCTGTTGCCCAAGGACCCGAATGACGGCCGTAACGTGTTTCTCGAAGTACGCGCCGGCACCGGTGGCGACGAGGCGGCGATCTTCTCCGGCGACCTGTTCCGCATGTATTCGCGCTATGCCGAGAAACAGGGCTGGCGCATCGAGGTGCTGTCGGCCAGCGAGGGCGAGCATGGCGGCTACAAAGAGGTAATTGCCCGGGTCGAGGGCGATAACGTCTACGGCAAGCTCAAGTTCGAGTCTGGCGCGCACCGCGTGCAGCGCGTGCCGGAAACCGAATCCCAGGGCCGCATCCACACCTCGGCCTGCACCGTCGCCGTGTTGCCCGAGCCGGATGAGCAGATGGCCATCGATATCAACCCGGCCGATTTGCGCGTGGATACCTACCGCAGCTCCGGCGCCGGTGGGCAGCACGTTAACACCACCGACTCGGCCATTCGTATCACCCACATTCCCACGGGCACCGTGGTGGAGTGTCAGGAAGAACGCTCGCAGCACAAGAACCGCGCCAAGGCCATGGCCTGGCTGGCTGCGAAATTGAAGGACCAGCAGGAAGCTGCCGCGCACAAGGAAATTTCCGACTCGCGCAAATTGCTGGTGGGTTCCGGTGACCGCTCCGAGCGCATCCGCACCTATAACTTCCCGCAAGGGCGGGTCACCGATCACCGTATCAACCTGACCCTGTATTCGCTCAACGAAGTGATTGCCGGTGGCGTCGAAGCGATTATCGAGCCGCTGCTGGTCGAATATCAGGCCGATCAGCTGGCCGCACTGGGCGATTGAGTCCTGCGGTGCGCACGGCGCACCCTACGCCATGCGCCACGTAGGGTGGATGACGCTTTTTTCATCCACCAGAAGTCTGCGGTGGATCGATAAAGCGCGATCCACCCTACGAGAACAATATGGTCACCATCGAATCTCTGCTTAACGCCGCCGATCTACCCGACTCGCCCACCCCACGGCTGGACGCCGAGCTGTTGCTCGCCCACGCTCTGGGCAAGTCGCGCAGCTATCTGCGTACCTGGCCGGAGCGCGAACTCGATGCGTCTCAGCTTGAGCGTTTTCAGGCGGCGCTGGCGCGGCGTCAGGCCGGTGAGCCGGTGGCCTATATCCTCGGCCAGCAGGGCTTCTGGAGCCTGGAGCTGGAGGTTGCTTCGCACACCCTGATTCCGCGTCCGGATACCGAGTTGCTGGTGGAAACCGTGCTCGCTCTGTTGCCGGCCACGCCTGCCGCGCTGCTGGACCTCGGCACCGGCACCGGTGCGATTGCCCTGGCCTTGGCCAGCGAGCACCCAGCCTGGCGGCTAACCGGTGTGGACCGCGTGCCTGAGGCGGTGGCCCTGGCCGAACGCAATCGTGCGCGACTCAAACTGGCCAATGCCAACTTTGCTGAAAGCCACTGGTTTAGTGCCCTGGCCGGCCAGCGTTATCAGTTGATCGTCAGCAACCCGCCCTATATCGCCGCCGATGATCGTCATCTGGCCGAAGGCGATGTGCGCTTCGAACCGAGCAGTGCCTTGGTGGCGGGCGCGGATGGTCTGGACGATATTCGCCTGATCATTGCGCAGGCTCCGGACTATCTTGAAGCAGGTGGCTGGCTGCTGCTGGAGCATGGCTTCGATCAGGCTGAAGCGGTGCGCGAGCTACTTAGCGCGCGTGGCTTTAGCGCGGTGGAAAGCCGGCGTGACCTGGGCGGCCATGAGCGCATCAGTCTGGGACGCTTCGATAATGAGTGACGCCATGAGCCCGCAAGACATGCTGAATGACGAGGAGCTGCTGCGCTATAGCCGGCAGATCCTGCTGCAACAGATTGATATCGCCGGCCAGCTGCGCCTGAAACATAGCCGCGCGCTGATCATCGGCCTCGGCGGCCTGGGTTCGCCGGTGGCGCTGTATCTGGCGGCTGCCGGCGTCGGTGAATTGCATCTGGCGGATTTCGATACGGTCGACCTGACCAATCTGCAGCGGCAGATCGTCCATGACACCCAGAGCATCGGCCAAAGCAAGGTCGACTCGGCGAGCAAGCGCCTGCTGGCGATCAACCCGCAGTTGCGCCTGCAGGCCCATCGCCAGGGCCTGGACAGCGACTCCCTGGCCGCCGCAGTGGCGGCAGTCGATCTGGTGCTGGATTGCTCGGACAACTTCGGCACCCGCGAGGCGGTCAACGCCGCCTGTGTCGCGGCCAAGGTGCCGCTGGTCAGCGGCGCGGCGATTCGCCTGGAAGGTCAACTCTCGGTCTTCGATCCACGCCGCGATGACAGCCCCTGCTATCACTGCATCTACGGTCACGGCAGCGAGGCCGAGCTGACCTGCAGCGAAGCCGGGGTGGTCGGCCCGCTGGTGGGGCTGGTCGGTAGTTTGCAGGCGCTGGAAGCCTTGAAGCTGCTGGCGCAGTTTGGTGAGCCGCTGGTTGGCCGCCTGCTGTTGATCGATGCCCTCGGCAGTCGTTTCCGTGAACTGCGGGTCAAGCGCGATCCGGCGTGCAGCGTCTGTGGCGGTCATGGCCAGTAACGCACCCATTGGTGTATTCGATTCCGGCGTCGGCGGCCTGTCGGTGCTGGGCGAGATTCGCGCGTTGCTGCCCAATGAGTCGCTGCTGTATGTGGCCGACAGCGGCCATGTGCCCTATGGCGAAAAGAGCCCGGAGTTTATTCGTGAGCGTTGCCGGCTGCTCGCCGAGTTTCTCCTGAGCCAAGGGGCCAAGGCGCTGGTGCTGGCCTGCAATACCGCCACGGTGGCGGGGGTGGCCGAGCTGCGTGAGCTGTATCCGCAGCTGCCGATTATCGGCATGGAGCCAGCGGTCAAACCGGCGGCGGCGGCGACCAGAACAGGCGTGGTCGGTGTGCTGGCCACCACTGGCACGCTGAAAAGCGCCAAGTTCGCCGCGCTGCTCGACCGTTTCGCCAGCGATGTGCGGGTGATCACCCAGCCTTGTCCGGGGCTGGTCGAGTGCATCGAAGCCGGCGAGCTGGACAGCGCCGCCATCCGCGAATTGCTCCAGGGCTTTGTCGCACCCTTGCTGGTCGAGGGCTGCGACACCCTGATTCTCGGCTGCACCCATTACCCCTTTATCAAACCGCTGCTGCGTACCTTGGTGCCCGAGTCGGTCAGCCTGATCGACACCGGCGCGGCGGTGGCCCGGCAGCTGCAACGGCTGCTCCGCGAACGCGAGTTGCTGGCCACGGGGCCCGCGCAGGCGACGCGTTTCTGGTCCAGCGCCACGCCTGCGGCGATGCAGCGGGTGTTGCCGTTGCTCTGGGGCGAGACGGCGCTGGTCAATCAGCTCTAGTCGCGCTTTTTCCCCTAAATGCAATTAAATGGCCTGTCTTGTTGCGCCAGGTTTTCTATACTCTGGGGCAGTAACGTGCAGCATTTCGTGAATGGGTGGAAAAGGATTATTGCCATGCATAAAGTCGTGACCTTGGCTGCGCTTGCAGCCTTATCCCTGGGGCAGATGGCCGCCGTGCAGGCCGCGGATATGACCTTCGCCATTGGCCAGTCGAGTGACTCGACCATGGTTTACCGCCTGGGGGCGCAATTCGATTTCAATCGCAGCTGGTTCGAGAGCGATGTGGGCCGGCTGACCGGCTACTGGGATGCCGGCTATACCTTCTGGGATGGCGACGAGACCTCCAGCAACCACAGCCTGTCGCTGGCTCCGGTGTTCGTCTACGAGTTTGCCGGTGAGCGCTTCAAGCCCTATATCGAGGCCGGTATCGGGGTCGCGGCCTTCGCCCACACCGAACTCGAAGACAACGACCTGGGTTCATCCTTCCAGTTTGAAGACCGTATCGGTTTTGGCGTGCGCTTTTCCGGGCAGGAAGTGGGCCTGCGCGCCCTGCATTATTCCAATGCCGGGCTCAAGCAGCCCAACGATGGCGTCGAGGCCTATACCCTGCATTACCGTATGAGTTTCTAGCTGTTCAGGCTGTGAAAAAACCGGA
>DASUOY010000164.1:0-6778 GCA_036276395.1 Pseudomonas sp. | reverse complement strand
GATCGCGGTCGAGCTGTTCGAAGGCGGCGACCTGCACAAGCCAAACGCCGCACTGACCGCCGCTGTAGTGGCCAAGGCGCGCGACAAGGGCCTGATCCTGCTGTCCTGCGGCACCTACGGCAACGTGTTGCGCGTGCTGGTACCGCTGACCGCCGAAGATGCACTGCTCGACAAAGGCCTGGCGATTATCGCCGAGTGCTTCGACGAGCTGGCGTAAACCACGCTGGAAAACAAGACCCGCTTCGGCGGGTCTTGTGCGTGATGGCAGCCGACCATCGTCCAAGCGACGGCCGAGAATGGGCTCGGGTACAATGCGCCACTTTCGTGAATGCCACCGAGGTGCGTTATGCAACCCTTCGCCATTGCTCCGTCGATTCTTTCCGCTGACTTCGCTCGCCTGGGTGAGGAAGTGGACAAGGTGCTCGCCGCCGGCGCTGACATCGTGCACTTCGATGTAATGGACAATCACTATGTGCCCAACCTGACCATCGGCCCGATGGTCTGCGCGGCGCTGCGCAAGTACGGCATCACCGCGCCCATCGACGCGCACCTGATGGTCAAGCCGGTGGACCGCATCATCGGCGACTTTATCGAGGCCGGCGCGACCTATATCACCTTCCATCCCGAGGCCAGCGAGCATATCGACCGCTCCCTGCAGCTGATTCGCGATGGCGGTTGCAAGGCCGGCCTGGTGTTCAATCCGGCCACGCCGCTGGAGGTGCTCAAGCACGTCATGGACAAGGTCGACATGATCCTGCTGATGAGCGTCAACCCGGGTTTCGGCGGGCAGAAGTTTATCCCCCATACGCTCAACAAGCTGCGCGAGGCCCGCGCGCTGATTGACGCTTCCGGCCGCGAGATCCGCCTGGAGATCGATGGCGGGGTCAATGTGCAGAATATCGGCGAAATCGCCGCCGCCGGGGCCGACACCTTTGTCGCCGGCTCGGCGATCTTCAATCAGCCGGACTACAAAACCGTGATCGACGCCATGCGCGCCGAACTGGCCAGGGTTCGCGGGTGAGCATGCTGCGCGAGCTGTTCGACGGGCAGTTGCCACGCCTGGTGATGTTCGACCTGGACGGCACCCTGGTGGATTCGGTGCCGGATCTGGCCGCCGCCATCGACCAGACCCTGTTGCTGCTCGGCCTTCCCGCCGCCGGTGTCTCGCAGGTGCGCGACTGGGTCGGCAATGGCGCGCGGGTGCTGGTGCGCCGTGCCCTGGCTGGCGGCCTGCAGCATGAGCATATAGATGAAGCCCGGGCCGAACAGGCGTTGGAGCTGTTTATGCAGCAATACGCCACAAGCCACGGGCTGACCCAGGTGTATTGCGGTGTGCGGCAAACCCTGGATTGGCTGCGCGAGCAGCAGGTTGAACTGGCCATAGTTACCAACAAGCCCGAGCGCTTTGTTGCGCCGCTGTTGGATGAAAAAGGCCTGGGCGGTTATTTCCGCTGGATTATCGGTGGCGACACCTTGGCGCAGCAGAAGCCCGACCCGGCGGCATTGCGGCATGTGCTGCAGCTGGCCCGGGTCGAGCCGGCGCAGGCGCTGTTTGTCGGCGACTCACGCAATGATGTGCTGGCGGCCAAGGCCGCCGGCGTGCCCTGCGTGGCGCTGAGCTATGGCTATAACCATGGCCGGCCGATTGCCGAGGAGAATCCGGCGCGGGTGCTGGACAATCTGTGCGAGTTATTGCCGGCTACTGCGTAGCGGGGCTTGCGGGTTGATTCGGCGCAGGCCCTGCGCTAGTGTGGCCAAACTTTACTCCCCCCTAAGAGAGCTTCGTGGTGGTTACCTGCACGCGCTGGTCGGCAAGCACCGACATGAAAATCATCAAGGCTCTGGCCCGTTGGCGCTGGCGCCTCTGACCTGATCTTGGCCGCCTAGGCGGCGCGTTTGCACACGACCGTATTACCTCAAGCCACGAGGCTGATCATGACCCGCGAAGAATTCCTGCGTTTAGCCGCTGCCGGCTATAACCGCATTCCTGTTGCCTGCGAAACCCTGGTGGATTTCGACACCCCACTGTCGATCTACCTGAAGCTGGCCGACGAGGCCAATACCTACCTGCTGGAGTCCGTGCAGGGCGGCGAGAAGTGGGGGCGTTACTCCATCATCGGCCTGCCGGCGCGCACCGTGCTGCGGGCCTATGGCCATGAGGTGCTGATCAGCGTGGATGGCGTCGAGGTCGAGCGCCATCACTGCGAGGACCCGCTGGCCTTTGTCGAGCAGTTCCAGGCGCGCTACAAGGTGCCGACTCTGCCGGGCCTGCCGCGTTTCAATGGCGGCCTGGTGGGTTACTTCGGTTACGACAGCGTGCGCTATGTCGAGCCCAAGCTGGCCAAGGGCGTCAACCCGGATGCCCTGGGCACCCCCGATATCCTGCTGATGGTCTCCGATGCCGTGGTGGTGTTCGACAACCTGGCGGGCAAGATGCACGCCATCGTCCTCGCCGATCCGGCCCAGGCCGACGCGCTGGAGCAGGGCCAGGCGCGGCTGCAGGAGATCCTGCACAAGCTGCGTCAGCCGATTACCCCGCGCCTGGGCGTGGACCTGGCCGCGCCGGCCGGTGCCGAGCCGGACTTCGTTTCCAGCTTCAAGCGCGATGACTACGAAAATGCGGTCAAGGCGATCAAGGAGTACATCCTCGCCGGCGACTGCATGCAGGTGGTGATCTCCCAGCGCATGTCGATCCCGTTCAAGGCGGCGCCGATTGATCTGTACCGCGCGCTGCGCTGCATCAACCCGACGCCCTATATGTACTTCTTCAACTTCGGCGACTTCCATGTGGTCGGCAGTTCGCCGGAAGTGCTGGTGCGCCTGGAAGATGGCCTGGTCACGGTGCGCCCGATTGCCGGCACCCGCCCGCGCGGCGCCACCGAGGAGGCCGATCTGGCGCTGGAAGAGGATCTGTTGTCGGATGCCAAGGAAGTCGCCGAGCACCTGATGCTGATCGACCTGGGCCGCAACGACGTCGGTCGGGTGGCCAGCACCGGTAGCGTCAAGCTCACCGAGAAGATGGTGATCGAGCGCTACTCCAACGTCATGCACATCGTCTCCAACGTTACCGGCCAGTTGAAGGAAGGCCTGACGGCGATGGACGCCCTGCGCGCCATCCTGCCGGCCGGCACCCTGTCCGGCGCACCGAAGATTCGCGCCATGGAAATCATCGACGAGCTGGAGCCGGTCAAGCGCGGCGTCTATGGCGGCGCCGTGGGCTATCTGGCCTGGAACGGCAATATGGACACCGCCATCGCCATCCGCACCGCGGTGATCAAGGATGGCGAGCTGCATGTGCAGGCCGGTGCCGGCATAGTCGCCGACTCGGTGCCGGCCCTGGAGTGGGAAGAGACGCTGAACAAGCGTCGCGCCATGTTCCGTGCTGTGGCGCTCGCCGAACAAACCGTCCCCGACCAGATCAAGCGCTGAGGAGTCCCGCCATGCTTTTGATGATCGATAACTACGACTCCTTTACCTACAACGTGGTGCAGTACCTGGGCGAACTGGGCGCTGACGTGCACGTGATCCGCAACGATGAGCTGAGCATCGCCGAGATCGAGGCGCTTAAGCCCGAGCGCATCGTGGTGTCGCCCGGTCCCTGCACGCCGACCGAGGCAGGGGTGTCCATCGAGGCCATCCTGCATTTTGCCGGCAAGCTGCCGATTCTCGGCGTCTGTCTCGGCCACCAGAGCATCGGCCAGGCCTTTGGCGGCGATGTGGTGCGTGCGCGCCAGGTGATGCACGGCAAGACCAGCCCGGTGTTCCACCGGGACCTGGGGGTATTTGCCGGGCTGAACAACCCGCTGACCGTAACCCGCTACCATTCCCTGGTGGTCAAGCGCGAAACCCTGCCGGACTGCCTGGAAGCCACCGCCTGGACCCAGCATGCCGATGGCTCGGTGGACGAAATCATGGGGCTGCGGCACAAGACCCTGCATATCGAGGGCGTACAGTTCCACCCGGAATCCATCCTGACCGAACAGGGCCATGAGCTGTTCGCCAACTTCCTCAAGCAACAAGGAGGCGTGCGCCAATGAATATCAAGGAAGCCCTCAACCGGGTGGTCAGCCAGCTCGATCTGTCGACCGAAGAAATGCAGAGCGTGATGCGCGAGATCATGACCGGCCAATGCACGGATGCGCAGATCGGCGCCTTTCTGATGGGCATGCGCATGAAGAGCGAGACCATCGATGAGATCGTCGGCGCGGTCTCGGTGATGCGTGAGCTGGCCAGTCATGTGCACCTGCAGACCCTCGACCATGTGGTCGACGTGGTCGGCACCGGTGGTGATGGCGCGAATATCTTCAACGTATCGACCGCGGCGAGCTTTGTCGTCGCGGCGGCGGGCGGCAAGGTGGCCAAGCATGGCAACCGTGCGGTGTCGGGCAAGAGCGGCAGTGCCGACCTGCTCGAGGCGGCGGGTATTTACCTGAGCCTGACGCCGGAGCAGGTGGCGCGCTGCATCGAGAGCGTCGGCGTCGGCTTTATGTTCGCCCAGGTGCACCATTCGGCGATGAAGTATGCGGCGGTGCCGCGACGTGAACTGGGCCTGCGCACCATCTTCAATATGCTCGGCCCGCTGACCAACCCGGCCGGGGTCAAGCATCAGGTGGTCGGCGTATTCAGTCAGGCGCTGTGCCGGCCGCTGGCCGAGGTGCTCAAGCGCCTGGGCAGCCAACATATCCTGGTGGTGCATTCGCGCGATGGCCTGGATGAGTTCAGTCTGGCCGCCGCGACCCATGTGGCGGAGCTGAAGGATGGGCAGATCAGCGAGTACGAGGTGCTGCCGGAAGACCTCGGGCTGAAGAGCCAGAGCCTGATCGGCCTGGCGGTGGAAAGCCCGGAGGCGTCGCTGGCGTTGATCCACGATGCGTTGAGCAAGCGCAAGACCGAGGCCGGGCAGAAGGCCGCGGACATGATTGCCCTGAATGCCGGCGCGGCGCTCTATGCGGCGGATCTGGCTGCTAGCCTCAAAGAAGGTGTACAACTGGCTCATGATGCCTTGCATACGGGCCTGGCCTGGGAGAAGTTGCAGGAGTTGGTGTCCTTTACCGCCGTATTCAAACAGGAGAATGTCGGGTGAGTATTCCAACGGTTCTGGAAAAGATCCTCGCACGCAAGGCCGAGGAAGTTGCCGCCCGCCGCGCCACAGTCAGCCTGGGCGAGCTTGAGCAACAAGCCCGCAATGCCGATCCGGTGCGCGGCTTCGCTCAGGCTCTGCTGGCCCAGGCCAAGCGCAAACAGCCAGCGGTGATCGCCGAGATCAAGAAGGCCTCGCCGAGCAAGGGCGTATTGCGTGAGGACTTCAATCCCGCCGAGATAGCCCAGAGCTACCAGGCCGGGGGCGCCACCTGCCTGTCGGTGCTGACCGACGTGGATTTCTTTCAGGGCGCCGATGCCTACCTGCAGCAGGCGCGGGCGGCCTGCAAGCTGCCGGTGATCCGCAAGGATTTTATGCTCGACCCCTATCAGATAGTCGAGGCCCGGGCCCTGGGCGCCGATTGCGTGCTGCTGATCGTCTCGGCCCTGGAGGATGGGCAGATGGCCGAGTTGGCCGCCACCGCCAAGGCCTTCGATCTCGATGTGCTGGTGGAGGTGCACGATGGCGATGAGCTGGAGCGGGCGCTGAAGACCCTGGATACACCGCTGGTGGGGATCAACAACCGCAACCTGCACACCTTCGAGCTCAGCCTGGAAACCACCCTGGACCTGCTGCCGCGCATTCCCCGCGATCGCCTGGTGGTGACCGAGAGCGGCATCCTCAATCGCGCCGATGTCGAGCTGATGGAGATCAGCGAGGTGTATGCCTTCCTGGTCGGCGAGGCCTTTATGCGCGCCGACAACCCGGGTGCCGAGCTGGAGCGGTTGTTCTTTCCCGAGCGCAAGCGGGTAATAGCTGCGCCGGACGTGGACTGATTTCGCATCCATAAAAAAGCCGACGCATGCGTCGGCTTTTTTGTTTCTGCGCACGCCTTTTAGCGGGTGCCGAACACCACCATGGTCTTGCCTTTGACGTTGACCAGGCCTTGTTCCTCCAGGGCCTTGAGCACGCGGCCAACCATCTCGCGGGAGCAGCCGACGATACGGCCGATTTCCTGGCGGGTGATCTTGATCTGCATGCCGTCCGGGTGGGTCATGGCATCCGGCTGCTTGCACAGGTCGAGCAGGGTACGGGCCACGCGGCCGGTGACATCGAGGAAGGCCAGGTCGCCGACCTTGCGCGTGGTGTTGCGCAGGCGCTCGGCCATCTGGCTGCCGATGGCGTAGAGGATGTCCGGGTCCTGCTGGGTCAGCTCGCGGAACTTGGTGTAGCTCAGCTCCGCCACTTCACACTCGGTCTTGGCCCTTACCCAGGCGCTGCGTTCCTGCTCGTGACCATCCTTCTCGAACAGGCCCATCTCGCCGAAGAAATCGCCGGCGTTGAGGTAGGCGATGATCATCTCGCGGCCATCGTCATCCTCGATCAGGATGGTGACCGAGCCCTTGACGATAAAGAACAGGGTTTCGCAGCGATCGCCAGCATAGATGATGGTGCTTTTCGCCGTGTAGCGGCGGCGATGACAGTGGGCGAGAAGTTTGTCGAGATTCTTTATTTTAGGTGTAAGGGTAATAGCGACCATGCCCGAGTCCCGAAAATATAAAGGTAAGCCTTTGTCTGACAGGCAATTTTTTATTAGTTATCCGGTCAAGTGTGCCAGTAAACCGGCGTCAGCTTAACAGAGGTTCCAGGGTCTGGGCGCGTTTTGCGACCTGGCTAACATCTAGCCGGTCACTCCGT
>DASUOY010000163.1:0-10322 GCA_036276395.1 Pseudomonas sp. | reverse complement strand
GAGGATCGGCAGCATGGTCGCCAGCATCACCAGCATCGCCACCACGTTGGTCACCGGCACATCGCGCGGCCGGCTCAACTGGTTGAGCAGCCACAGCGGCAGGGTGCGTTCGTGGCCGGCGGTGAAGGTGGTGACGATGATCTCGTCGAACGACAGAGCGAAGGCCAGCATGCCGCCCGCCAGCAGGGCCGAGCCGAGGTTCGGCAGGATGATGTAGCGGAAGGTCTGCCAGCCGTCGGCGCCCAGGTCCATCGAGGCCTCGATCAGGCTGTAGGAGGTACGCCGGAAGCGCGCGATGACGTTGTTGTAGACGATCACCACGCAGAAGGTGGCGTGACCGATGATGATGGTCAGCATCCCCGGCTCTATGCCCAGGGTCTTGAACGCGGAGAGCAGGGCGATGCCGGTGACTATGCCGGGCAGGGCGATCGGCAGGATCAGCATCAGCGAGATGCTTTCCTTGCCGAAGAAGCCGCGGCGGTACAGCGCGGCGGCGGCCAGGGTGCCGAGCAGCATGGCGACCAGGGTGGCGACGCAGGCGATCTGCAGCGACAGCTTGATCGACTCCAGCACATCCGGCCGGGCGAAGGCCACGCTGAACCAGTGCAGGGTGAAGCCCTGGGGCGGAAAGCTGAAGCCGGCGCTTTCGGTGTTGAAGGCGTAGACGAAGATGATCAGGATCGGGATGTGCAGGAACAGCAACCCGGCCCAGGCAGCCAGTTTCAGGCCCCAGGAGGCCCGATCTTGAGACAAGGAGTCAGAGCGCATCGAAGGCCCCCAGGCGTTTGACTATGGCGAGGTAGATGGCGATCAGCACGATCGGCACCAAGGTGAAGGCGGCGGCCATCGGCATATTGCCGATCGCACCCTGCTGGGCGTAGACCATGCTGCCGATAAAGAAGCCGGGCGGGCCCACCAGTTGCGGCACGATAAAGTCGCCCAGGGTCAGGCTGAAGGTGAAGATCGAGCCGGCGGCTATGCCCGGAATCGACAGCGGCAGAATCACCTGCACGAAGGTCTGCCAGGGCTTGGCGCCGAGGTCGGCGGAGGCCTGCAGCAGGGACGGCGGCAGGCGTTCCAGGGCGGCCTGGATCGGCAGGATCATAAAGGGCAGCCAGATATAGACGAACACCAGGAAGCGCCCCAGGTGCGAGGTCGACAAGGTGCTGCCGCCGACCCCGGGGATACCCAGGACAAACTGCAGCACGGGCGCCAGGCCTAGCTGGTCGACGAACCACTGCACCACGCCGCCCTTGGCCAGCAGCAGGGTCCAGGCGTAGGCCTTGACGATATAGCTGGCCCACATGGGCATCATCACCGCGATATAGAAGAACGCCTTGGTCTTGCCCGTGGTGTAGCGCGCCATGTAGTAGGCGATGGGGAAGGCCAGCACCGCGCTGGCCAGCGACACGGCGACCGCCATGCTCAGGGTGCGCAGGATGATGTCGTAGTTGGCCGGGTTGAACAGGGCCTTGAGGTTGGCCAGGGTCAGCTCCGGGGTCACCGTCATGCTGAAGTCGTCGAAGGTGTACAGGCCTTGCCAGAGCAGGGTCAGCAGCGAGCCGAAATAGATCACGCCAAACCACAGCAGTGGCGGGATCAGCAGCATGGCCAGGTACAGGTTGGGCTTGCGGTACAGCAGGTTGGACAGCTGGCGCAGCGGGCCGCCGGCCGTTTGTGCGGCCCGGGAATTGAGCGTCAGTTGCATATCACAAGCCCTCGCGTGGCGCGCCGTCGTGCAGGGCGATCATGGCTTCGCGGGCCCAGCGGGCGGTGACGCGCTGACCCGGCTGATGCGCCAGCGCGCTGGCCTGCCACTGGCTGTTGGCCTGGCTGACGCTAAGGTTCTGGCCGTTTTCCAGGCGGATCTCGTAACGGGTGCTGGCGCCCTGGAACTGGATGTCGTGGAGCAGGCCGCTGATTTCCACTTCGCCGCTGGCTGCCTGGCTCGGGCCGTCCTGCAGACGACTTTCTATCAAACGGATATGTTCGGGGCGGATGGAAAAGGGCTGGGCGCTGCCGGTGAGCTGCTGGGCCAGTTCGCCGCGCAGCACGTTGGAGGTGCCGACGAATTCGGCGACAAAGGGTGTGGCTGGCTTCATATAGAGGTTGCGCGGGCTGTCGACCTGCTCGATGCGGCCCTTGTTGAACACCGCCACGCGGTCGGACATGGACAGCGCTTCGGTCTGGTCGTGGGTGACGAAGATAAAGGTGATGCCGAGCTGGCGTTGCAGCTTCTTCAGCTCGCCCTGCATCTGCTCGCGCAGTTTCAGGTCCAGCGCCCCCAGTGGTTCGTCCAGCAGCAACACCCGCGGCCGATTGACCAGGGCGCGGGCCAGGGCCACGCGCTGGCGCTGGCCGCCGGACAGTTGCGCCGGCTTGCGCGCGCCATAACCGCCCAGGGCGACCATGCCCAGGGCCTCTTCGGCGCGGTTCAGACGCTCGCTCTTGGCCACGCCCTTGACCTTGAGGCCATAGGCGACGTTGTCGCGCACGTTCATATGGGGGAATAGCGCGTAGTCCTGGAACACCGTGTTGACGTCGCGCTGGTAGGGTGCCAGGCCCACGGCCTCGGCGCCATGAATGCGGATGGAGCCGGCGCTGGGCTGCTCGAAGCCGGCGATCAGGCGCAGGCAGGTGGTCTTACCCGAGCCGGAGGGGCCGAGCATGGAAAAGAATTCGCCGTCCTGGATATCGATGGATACCCGGTCCACGGCCTTGACCTCGCCGAATACGCGGGACACATCGGTAAATTGCACTGCAAGGGTCATAACCAAAAACTCCAGGAAGAAAACCATCCACCCAACCCAGGCCTCCAGAGTTTGCCGACACGAGTCAGCCGGGGCCGGGTGGATGCGTAACGGTGCAAGCAATTGCCGCTGCCAGCTGGGTTCAACCCGGCCGGCGGTACTGCGGTCTTGCTGTTAGCGGTCGAGCGCCGAGCGAGCGGTTGGTGGGCAAGGCGTCCCGCAGCACGACGCGAGACATACCGTCTGGTAGGCGAGCGTCGTGCGAGGACACAACGCCGCCCACCGACCGCGCAGCCGGCGCGTCTCCCCTACCTGCCGCCCATAATGGCGATGTAATCCTGGGTCCAGCGGCTATAGGGCACGTACTTGCCGCCCTCGGCCTGCGGGGTTTTCCAGAAGGCGATCTTGTCGAAGTTGTCGAAACCGTTGGTCTTGCAGCCTTCGGCGCCGAGCAGGGCGTTGTCCTTGCAGGCGGCGGGCACCGCCGGCAGCGAGCCGAACCAGGCGGCCAGGTCGCCCTGCACCTTGGCTTCCAGCGACCAGTTCATCCACTTGTAGGCGCAGTTCGGGTGCTTGGCTTCGGCGTGCAGCATGGTGGTGTCGGCCCAGCCCGTGGCGCCTTCAACCGGCACGGTGGAGGCTACCGGCTGCTTTTCCAATTGCAGGGCGTTGACCTGGTACGGCCAGGTGCTGGAGGCCATGACCCCTTCGTTCTTGAAGTCGTTCATCTGCACCGTGACGTCGTGCCAGTAGCGGTGGATCAGCGGCTGCTGCTTGCGCAGCACGTCCAGCACGGCGGCGTACTGCGCCTCGTTGAGCAGATAGGGGTCGGTGATGCCCAGTTCGGGTTTGCTGTGCTTGAGGTAGAGCGCGGCATCGGCGATATAGATGGGGCCGTCATAGGCCTGCACGCGGCCCTTGTTGCTCTTGCCGTCGGGCAAGGTGCTTTCCTCGAACACCACCGACCAGCTGGTTGGCGCCTGCTTGAACACATTGCTGTTGTACATCAGCACGTTTGGCCCCCATTGGTAGGGCGTGCCGTAGTGCTGGCCGTCGACCGTGTGCCAGGGCGCGTTCTGCAAGCGCGGGTCGACCTGCTGCCAGTTGTCGATCAGCGCGATATTGACCGGTTGCACGCGCTTGCCGGCAACCAGGCGCAAGGATGCGTCGCCCGAGGCGGTGACCAGGTCGTAGCCGCCCTTGGTCATCAGGCTGACCATTTCATCCGAGGTGGCGGCGGTCTTGACGTTGACCATGCAGCCGGTGTCTTTCTCGAACTGGGTGACCCAGTCGTAGTTCTTGTCGGTTTCGCCGCGCTCGATATAGCCGGGCCAGGCGACTATATCCAGGCGCCCTTCGCCGGCGCCGATGGCCGTTAGCGGCTCGGCGGCATGCAGGCTGGCGCTGGCCAGCAGGGCGCTGGTCAAGGCGCTGTATAACGCGGTTTTTTGCACGAACATTGGAATTCCCTCTTCGCTATTGTTGGGTTCGGGGCGTTGCACGTCGTGTTGCTGGGCTGCTGCGGGTTAACTGAGTGACGGACCATGACGGGCCATGATGTGCCGCGCCACGCTGTAGTCCTGCAGCGAATCGCTGGACAGGTCCTTGCCATAGCCGGAGCGCTTGAGGCCGCCGTGGGGCATCTCGCTGGCCAGCATGAAATGGCTGTTGATCCAGGTGCAGCCGTATTGCAGGCGGGCGGCGATCTGCATGGCCTTGTCCAGGTTCTGCGTCCATACCGAGCTCGCCAGGCCGTATTCGGAGTCGTTGGCCCAGTCCAGCGCCTGCTCCGGCTCGTCGAAGCGGGTGATGGTGACCACCGGGCCGAACACCTCGCGCTGGACGATTTCGTCGCTCTGTTTGCAGCCTGCGAGCAGGGTCGGCTGGTAATAGAAACCTGGGCCGGAGTGCACCGCCGCGCCGGTGATGCGCTCGATATGCGGCTGGCCGAGGGCGCGCTCGACGAAGCTGGCCACCCGGTCGCGCTGACGAGCGCTGATCAACGGGCCGATCTCGTTGTCGGCATCGTGCTTGCGGGCAAAGCGCAGGCTGCTCACGGCATCCCCCAGCTCGGCGACCAGGTGGTCATGGATACCGGCTTGAGCATAGATGCGGCAGGCCGCGGTGCAATCCTGGCCGGCGTTGTAGTAACCGTAGTTGCGCACGCCCTCTATCACGGCCTGCAGGTCGGCATCGTTGAGGACTATCACCGGGGCCTTGCCGCCCAGTTCCAGGTGAGTGCGCTTGAGGGTCTTGGCCGCGGCCTGGAGGATTTTCTGCCCGGTGACTATGTCGCCGGTCAAGGACACCATGCGCACCTTGGGGTGGCTGACCAGGTGGCTGCCGACCCCTTCACCGCCGCCGCAGAGGATATTGATCACCCCGCGCGGCAACAGCTCGGCCAGCACTGGGGCCAGGGCCAGGATCGACAGTGGCGTGTGTTCGGAGGGTTTGAACACCAGGGTGTTGCCAGCCGCCAGGGCCGGGGCGATCTTCCAGGCGGCCATCATCAGTGGGTAGTTCCACGGCGCGATCGACGCCACCACCCCGATAGGATCGCGGCGCACCATGCTGGTGTAGCCCGGCAGGTATTCGCCGGAGAGCTGGCCGCTTTGGCAGCGCACCGCGCCGGCGAAGAAACGGAACACGTCGACTGCGGCGCTGAGATCGTCCTGCCGCGCCAGGTGCAGCGGCTTGCCGCAGTTCAGGGCTTCCAGTTGGGCGAGCGGCTCGGCGCGTTGTTCGATGGCGTCGGCGATGCCGAGCAGAATCAGCGAGCGCTGCTGTGGGGTGGTGCGCGACCAGCCGGCAAAGGCGCGATGGGCGGCGAGCACGGCCGCTTCAATCTGCTCAGCCGAGGCTCCGGCGATCTGCGTCAGCACTTCGCCAGTGGCCGGGTTGAGGATGGGCTCAGCCAGCCCCGCGCCCGCAACCAGCTGGCCGTCGATCAGCAGCTCGCTGAGCAGGGGAGTGGTGATGCCGGCCATGGGCTGTGCCCTCATATTTTTATTGGGGCAACGGGCCGGGTACGACCCGCTGCGCACTGTTCTCAGTGCCAGGTGAGACTAGAGGGCCGTTGTGAGCGCTACAAATTCTTAATACTGAAGGCTGCGTTCGATTAAATAGATGGCCTGCGCCCGGCCGGTTGTTCCCGCGCTACCGTCAGGAAGGGGTCGACCAGTGCCGGCCGCGCGCTGCCGCGGCGCCAGGCCAGGCCGACATCCAGGGTCTGGGTCAGGTCGACCAGGGCGCGGGCCTCGATAATGTCGCCCTCCAGTGACCAGGGCCGGTAGGTCATGTCGGCCTGGATCGACAGGCCGAGGCCGGCGGCCACCAGGCTGCGCACCGCTTCGGTGGAGCCGGTGCGCAGGCTGATCTGCGGTTGCAGGCCGGCCGCCGCCCAGATGCGCTGGGCGTTCAGGCCCATTTCATCGACGTTGAGCTGGATCAGCGGCTCATTGACTATGTCCGCCAGGCTGATGCTGTCGTGCTCCAGCAGCGGGTGCTGCGGCGGCAGCCAGAGGCGCAGGGGCGAGTGGGTCAGCACCTCGGTCTGCAGGGCATGGCGATCCTCCAGGTTGGACAGGATCAGCACACCGACGTCGATTTCGCCACTGACCAGCAGGTGCTCGATATAGGGGCGTTCGTCTTCCAGCACGCGGATCTGCACATTGGGGTAGGCGCGCTGGAAGCGGGTCAGCAGATCCGCCAGGTAGTAGCCGGCAACCAGGCTGGTCACACCCACTGTCAGGCTGCCGGCGACCTGGTCGGTGCTCTGCTGCAGGCTGCGCTTGGCGTTGTCCACCGTGGCCAGGATCAGGTGCGCCTGGCGCAGAAACTGGTGGCCCTGGTGGGTCAGGCTCATGCCCTTGGCGTGGCGGTTGAACAGGCCGACGCCGATTTCCTCTTCCAGCTGCTGGATCGCCAGGGTCAGGGTCGACTGGGAGATAAACACCGCCTGGGCGGCGGCGGAGATCGAGCCGGTCTCGGCGACGGCAATGAAATGGCGGATCTGGCGCAGGGTCATCATCGTGGGTTACCGGGGCGAAGGTGAGCTGCATGGCAGTATGGTTTATCGAAAATAGGTGATTGCGTTCTTTTTTATAGAAAGCTAAGGAATTTCTCGCGCAGGCCGTGGGCGCCGCCTGAGCTTTGCCGGCGATTGCAATATCTGGAAGCACAGTGCCCGCCTGGAGCGGGATTTTTCCGTCATCCTGAGCCTCTGATTGACGACTTGATTGCCCAGGAGAGCCTTTGATGATTACCCGTGGATTACTCGACCAGTTGCTTAAATCCGGCCAGGACATACTGCAGAAACAGACCGGGCAGGCGTCCGGCAAGGGCGCTGGCGGCTCTGCCCTGGGCGGTTTGCTCGGTGGTGCTGGCGGCGCCAATCTGGGCGGCCTGCTTTCCGGGGCGGGCGGCGGTGCCCTGGCGGCCCTGTTGCTGGGCAACAAGAGCGCGCGCAAGCTGGGTGGCAAGGCGCTGACCTACGGCGGCCTGGCCGCCCTCGGGGTGATTGCCTACAAGGCCTACGGCAACTGGCAGGCGCAGCAGGCCCAGGCGCCACAGGGCGAGCCGCAAACCCTGGACCGCCTGCCGGCGCCGCAGGTGGAGCAGCACAGCCAGGCCATTCTCAAGGCGCTGGTGGCGGCGGCCAAGGCCGATGGTCATGTCGATGCCCGCGAGCGTCAGCTGATCGAGGGCGAACTCGCCAAGCTGACCCAGGATGTCGAGCTGCAGCGCTGGCTCGAGGCGGAACTGAACAAGCCCCTGGACCCCGCCGAGGTGGCCCGCGCCGCCAGCAGCCCGGAAATGGCCGCCGAAATGTATGTCGCCAGCGTGCTGATGGTCGATGAAGAGCACTTTATGGAGCGCGCCTATCTGGAGGAGCTGGCCCGCCAGCTCAAGCTGGACCCGGCGCTCAAGGCCGAGCTGGAGGCGCAGGTGCGCCAGGAATTGCTCGCCAGCTAAAGCGCCGCTGCTGCGCTGTTTTTAGTCGGCGGCGCTTTCACAGCGGTTGCGGCCGGCGGCTTTGGCCCGGTAGAGCGCCTGGTCGGCGCGCTGCAGCAGGCGCTCGGGGTTGCTCTCGGCGCCTGGCGTGCTGCTGGCGGTGCCCAGGCTCAGGGTCACCCAGGCGGCGGTCGGCGAGGCCGCATGTTCCAGATGCTGGGCCTCTACTGCGCTGCGCATGGCCTCGGCCAGAATCTGCGCGGCCTCGGCGGTGGTGTCGGGTAGCACTATGACGAACTCCTCGCCGCCATAGCGGGCCACCAGGTCGCTGGGGCGCTGCGCCTTGGCCTGCAGCAGGGCCGCGACCCGTTGCAGGCAGCGGTCGCCGGCCTGATGACCGTAGTGGTCGTTATAGGCCTTGAAGTGGTCGATATCGATCATGATCAGGCTGATCGGGCTGCCCAGGCGCTGGGCGCGCTTCCATTCCTGCGCCAGGTTTTCTTCCAGGCAGCGGCGGTTGGCGATCTGGGTCAGCGGGTCGCGATTGGTCAATTGCAGCAGGGTTTCGTTGACCGTGCGCAGGTTCTGCTCGGCCTGATGACGATCGATGACCTCACGCTGCAGGGCCTTGTTGATCAGGTTCAGCTCCTGGCTAAGGCACTGGGCTTCCTCGCGGGTGCGATGCAGGCGGCCGATCACTAGTGCGAGCAGGGTGCTGAGCAGGGCCAGGGTCGCCAGGGTCACGCCGGCGACTTCCAGCAGCAGGGGACGGGCGTTCAGGCTGCTGAAGCTCAGGGTCTGCTCGACTTCCAGGATGCCGCGCAGGTCGCCCACCTGCCAGCCGCGCCGGGGGGAGTCGGCATGCTCGTTATGGCAGGCGATGCAGGCCGGGCGCATGCGGTCGGCCGTGGCGTAGCGCAGGGTCAATTTGCCGTCCCGTTCCTCGAAGCGGTAGAAGGGCTGCTCGGGGTTGGCCAGCAGCGCTTGCCAGGCCGCGTCGCCGAAGCTGTCGCGCAGGCCGCCTTCGTGCTGGCGCCAGGGAAAGGGATAGGGGCTGTAGAGGCGGGTGCGCAGCTCCCGGTCCTGGTCGCCCAGGCGGCTGCCGAGCAGCATGCTCAGGGTGGCCGGCAGCGGAATGGCCTGGGGGTTGTTCTGGTAGTCGTGGGTGACGGTCATGCCGTGTTGCATGGCCCGCGATACCACCTCGGAGGTATAGAGGCTGCGGATTTCGGTGAGCACGGCGGTGTACAGCTGGGCATTCTTCAGCGCCGTGTTGTGCAGTTGCTGGGTGAACAGTTGCTGCAGGTGCCAGGCCAGCCCGCTCAGGCTGAGCAGCAGCACCAGACTCATGCCCAGAACGGCGTGGCGCTGGAAGTGATCGAGGCCCTGATCCAGCCAGCGACGGAAAAACGGCATTGTCCGGTAACCTCAGAAGGGCGGTTGCACTAGGGCTGTTGCCGTTTCAGCGCGATTGCGAATGAAGTGGGAACAGACCCTGAGTATAGAAAGATTGAGGTTGGCTGCGCCTATGGTGCTTAGGCTTGATGGCGCGAGTCTACAAGTCAGGCCATGGCGTTGACGAGTGCCGGTGTGAGCGGCTTGCCTCTGGCAGGCTCATCCCGCGCGCTCCTGCTTGGGCGTCTGGGCGTGGAACTGCGCACGGTTCTTGCCGGCGTTCTTGGCCCGGTACAGGGCCTGGTCGGCCAACTCCAGGGCTTCGCGGATATGGCTGCTGTCCAGCGGCCAGAGCGCGCCACCGATGCTGCAGCCGATCTGGGCCAGGTTGCCGTCCAGATTGACTGGTTGCTGCAGGGCCAGCAGGGTGCGTGCGGCAATCTGCTGGGCCTGGGCCAGGGCGTCGTCACTGGGTACCTGCAGCAGCATCAGGAATTCATCGCCGCCCAGGCGCGCCACCAGATCGCCCTCGCGCAGGCAGCCGCGCAAGCGGGTGGCGACTTCGCGCAGCAGTTGGTCGCCGGCCCCGTGGCCGAACTGATCATTGACTGGCTTGAAGCCATCCAGGTCGAGATAGAGCAGCGCCAGGCAGTTGTGTTGCGCCTGGCAGCGTTGCTGCGCCCTGGGCAGATAGTTTTCCAGGGCCACCCGGTTGGGCAGGCCGGTGAGTGCATCGTGGTGGGCGAGGTTCTCCATGGCGCCGAGGGCGTTCTGCTGCTGGGTCAGGCTTTCCACCAGATGGCGGATCGAATGGCTGAGAATCTCGATCTCGCGGGTGCTTTTCAGCTCTGGAATAACGCTGATCTCGCCGGCGCTAAGGCGGTCCGCCGCGTCGGCGATCTGCCGCAACGGCCGGGTGAAATAACCGGTCGCCAACCAGCCGATCAGGGCGAACAACAGGGCCAGGCCGCTGCCCCAGAGCAGGATGTGCTGGGTCGTGGCGCGGGCCGGGGCATAGGCTTCGGCCAGTGGCTGGCGGGCGATTACCGTCCAGCCCAGGCCCTTGTAGTCCTGGTGGCCCTGGCTAAGGGCCAGGCCAGTAAGGTACTGCTTGCCGTCCGGCCACTCCTGCACGGCCCACAGGCTTTGCGCCTGCGCCAACTCGTTGAGCGCGGGCAGGTGCAGGCGCTGGCCGATCATTTCCTTGGGCGCGAGCAGTATGGT
>DASUOY010000162.1:0-2619 GCA_036276395.1 Pseudomonas sp. | reverse complement strand
AGGGCCATGCCCTGTTGGGTTGGCACAATGCGGTGCTCCGCGGCCATCTGATGAGTGTGCTGCTGGTGCTGCTGGCCTGGGCCATGGGCGGGGTAAATGCGGCGCTGTTCTTTATCGCCTGCGTGCTATGGGGCAAGGCCTTGCTGGAGATAGTCAACTATATGGAGCACTACGGCATGGTGCGCAATCCGGCCACGGCGGTGCAGCCGCGCCACTCCTGGAATACCAATAAACGCATCAGCTCCTGGACCATGTTCAACCTGACCCGGCACTCCCACCACCACGCCCAGGGCGAGGTGCCGTATCAGGATCTCAAGCCCTTCGCGGATGCGCCGATGATGATCGGTGGCTACCTGACCACCATCATAGTGGCCATGCTGCCGCCGCTCTGGCACCGCCTGATGACGCCCAAGGTGCTGGCTTGGGACAGGGATTACGCCACGGCAGAGGAGCGTGAGCTGGCTATGGCTGCCAATGCACGCAGCGGTATCGCCGCGCTGCAGCAGGCCAATAGGCAAGGCTGAGCTAGCGCCAGGCCTGGGCCGCTGCCGCAGTCAGCGGTCCAGTTGTTCCAGGGTATCGAGCAGCACTTTGACCTTGGTGATGGACTCCTGGTACTCGGCCTGCCAGTCGGAGTCGGCGACTATGCCGCCACCGCCCCAGCAGCTGATCTGGCCGTCCTTGGCCAGCAGGCTGCGGATGGCGATGGAGCTGTCCATTTCCCCGCGCACGTCCAGATACAGCAGCGAGCCGCAATACAGGGCGCGACGGGTCGGCTCCAGTTCGTCGATGATCTGCATGGCGCGGATCTTCGGTGCTCCGGTGATCGAGCCACCGGGGAAGCTGCCGGCGATCAGATCCAGGGCATCTTTGCCCTGTGCCAGTTCACCGGTTACCGCGCTGACCAGATGGTGCACGTTGGGGTAGCTCTCCAGGGCGAACAGCTCGGGCACCCGCACTGAACCGATGCGGCAGCTGCGCCCCAGGTCGTTGCGCAGCAAATCGACGATCATCAGGTTTTCCGCCCGGTCCTTGGGGCTGGCGAGCAGTTCTTGAGCCTGGGCGGCATCCTCGGCGGCATCCAGGCGGCGCGGCCTGGTGCCCTTGATCGGCCGGGTTTCCACCTGGCCCTGGCTGATGCGCATAAAGCGCTCCGGCGACAGGCTGATAATGGCCCCGCCGCCAGGCTGCGCCTGATAGCCGGAAAAGGGCGTCGGGCAGGCCGCGCGCAGCGCCTGATAGGCGGTCCAGGGCGAACCCTGGTATGGCGCGCGAAAACGCTGGGCGAAGTTGACCTGATAGCAGTCGCCAGCCTGGATATAGGCCTGGATACGCTCGAACGCCTGGCGATAGCCGGCCTGGTCGATATCGGCCTGAAACCTGCCGAGCAGCTTGAAGGGCTGTTCTGCCGGCTCTGGCGCCGCGCTAAACAGCTTGAATAAACGCTCGCGCTCGGTGCTGGTCAGCTGTGGATGGCATACCAGTTGGCTGCTCTGCCGCTGGTGGTCGCTGATCACGGCCCAGGCGTACAGGCCGAAGCGCGCATCGGCGAGGTGCAGGTCGTCGATGGCCTGGGCCGGCAGCTGTTCCAGGCGGCGGCCGAAGTCATAGCTGAGGTAGCCGATCAGGCCGCCGACGAAAGGTAGCGGATTATCTGCCGGGGCGCAGGCTGGGCCCAGGCTGGAAAGGCTGCTGCGCAAGCGCTGGAGGAAGTCGTTGGCCGATTCGTCGGGCAATGTCGCCAGCTCTGCCAATGGCCAGGCGCTGATAAGGTCATAGCGTCCGCGCTGCGCAGTCGGACGCCCAGCGTCCAGCAGCACCGCGCCAGGGGCGTTGGCGATAAGGCTGAAGTAACGGGCGGGATCTGCGCGGTAAGGCAAATCCAGTACAAGACAAGTAGGCATGCGAGGCTTTCATACAAGCGCGGACGCCGATTGTAGAACGTCGCCAACATTCATCCTAGAGCTTGTGCATGGGTTTACTCGGAACGCTCCAGCTCATTAGTATGGCCAGGTCCGCCGATGCTCAACATGCAGTTCAAAACAATAATTAATATGGGATCAAGGCCATGGATGAAGTGATAGATCCAGCCGCGGGTAGCCTTTTGCGCTCCAAGCTGATGCCGCCCCAGGCCTCGGCCGAATACCTGCACAGGCCGCAACTGGAAGAGGCGCTGTCGACCAATGAGCATGCCCGCGTCCTGCTGTTGGCGGCGCCGGCCGGTTTCGGCAAGACCAGCGCCCTGGCGGCCCTGGCCCGTGCCCGCACTGATGCAGGCTATGCCGTGGCCTGGCTGTCACTGGGCCCTGGCGACGACGAGCCGGCGCGCTTTCTCCTGCAACTGATCGATGCGCTCACCCCGCTGGTGCCTGGCCTGGGCGCCGAAGCCCAGGCTTACCTGCAGAACACCATGGGCGTGCCGGTATCGGCGGTGATGGAAAGCCTGCTGGTGGACCTGGCGCAACTGGAGCGCCCCTTGCTGCTGGTGCTCGACGATCTGCACCTGATCCAAGATGCCGAGCTGATTGCGGCGCTCAATCGCCTGATCAAGTTCGCCCCGGCCTGTTTCAGCCTGGCCATCGGCAGCCGCTCACAGCCGCCCCTGAGCCTGGCGACCCT
>DASUOY010000161.1:0-2831 GCA_036276395.1 Pseudomonas sp. | reverse complement strand
GCTGCGAGGCGGCCCTGGCCGATGCCAAGCGGCACAACCAGACCCTCGCCCTGATGCTGATCGACCTCGACCACTTCAAGCCGATCAACGACCGCTTCGGCCACGACGCCGGCGACCTGATGCTGCAGACCATTGCCCAGCGCCTGCGCGAGCACGTGCGTGCAGGCGATGCCGTGGCGCGCCTGGGCGGCGACGAATTCGCCGCACTGATCGGCGGGCCCGATGCGGAAGGGCACGCCCGCGAGATCGCCGGGCGCCTGCTCGCCGCACTGGCGCAGCCGGTGCTCTATGGCGCCGAGCCCCTGACCGTGACCATCAGCATCGGCGTGGCGCTCTATCCGCAGCACGCCAGCAACTTCGCCGGCCTGTACAAGGCTGCCGATGAAATGCTCTACAAGGTCAAGGCCCGCGGCCGCTCGGGCTCGGCGGTGTGCGGCGAAGACGGCGAGCTGAGCAGCAGCGCCCGCCTGCAACTGGACGTACTGAATGTACCGAGCGGGCTGGGCTAAGCGCCTCAGCCTTGGTGATAACGCCGCGGCACCCGGGCCGTGACCTTGCTCAGCAGCTCGTAACCTATGGTGCCGGCCGCCCGGGCCACCTCATCCACCGGCAACTGCGCGCCCCACAACTCCACCGCATCGCCCAACGCAGCACCCGGCAGATCGGTGAGATCCACCGTCAGCAGATCCATCGAAACCCGCCCGACCAGCGGCACGCGCTGCCCACGCAGCAGCACCGGTGTGCCGCTGGGCGCATGGCGCGGATAGCCGTCGGCATAACCGCAGCTCACCGTGCCGATGCGCGACGGCCGCGTGGCACGCCAGCTACCGCCATAGCCAACCCCTTCACCGGGCGCCACCTCGCGGCAGGCAATCAGTTGCGCGGTCAAACTCATGGCCGGACGCAAACCCAGCTCGGCGGCGCTCAAATCGGCGCACGGGGTGGCGCCATAGAGCATGATGCCCGGCCGCAGCCAGTCCATATGGGCAGCCGGAATGGTCAGGATGGCCGCCGAGTTGGCCAGCGAGCGCTGGGCGAAGTTGAGGTCGAGCAGATCGAGAAAGCTTTCCAGCTGCTGCTCGGTCAGCTCATGGCCGCGCTCATCGGCGCAGGCGAAATGGCTAAGCAGGTTCAGCTCGCCCACCTGCGCTGCGCCCTGCAAGAGCCCATGCCACTCACGCAGCGCCGCAGCACTGAAACCCAGGCGGTGCATGCCGCTATCGAGCTTTAACCAGAGGCTCAGCGGCCGACTCAGGCTGGCCGCGAGCAACTGCTGCGCCTGCTGCTCGCTGTGCAGCACAACATCCAGGCCAAGCTGCGCGGCAAACTGGTACTCCAGCGCCTCGAAGCAGCCCTCGAGCAGCAGAATGCGCGCCTCGCCGTGCAGGGCGCGCACCTCGGCGGCTTCCTCCAGGCTGGCCACGGCAAAACCATCGGCCACATCATGCAGGGCCGTCACCACCTCGCGCACGCCATGCCCGTAGGCATTGGCCTTGACCACCGCAAAGACCTGTCGCCCCGGCGCGCAGCGCTTGGCCAGGGCATGGTTATGACGAATGGCGGCCAGGTCGATGCTGGCAACCAGAGGGCGCATGGGGCGAGTCCTAAAACAAAACGGGCGCCCAGTGTAACCACTGGACGCCCGCTTTTATTGCGCCGGATCAGCTCAGGGCCTTACTCGTCGTCGAACTGGTAACTGCCCGGCGCCAGGTTCTCAAAGCGCGAATATTTGCCGAGGAACGCCAGGCGCGCCGTACCCAGCGGACCGTTACGCTGCTTGCCGATGATGATTTCGGCAACGCCCTTGTACTCGGTCTCCGGGTGATACACCTCGTCGCGGTAGACGAACATGATGATATCGGCGTCCTGCTCGATCGCCCCGGACTCACGCAAGTCGGAGTTGATCGGGCGTTTGTTGGGGCGCTGTTCCAGGCCACGGTTAAGCTGCGACAGGGCGATAACCGGGCAGTTGAACTCTTTCGCCAGGGCCTTGAGCGAGCGGGAGATTTCGGAAATCTCGTTGACCCGGCTGTCGCCGCTGGAGCCGGGAATCTGCATCAGCTGCAGGTAGTCGACCATGATCAGGCCGATCTCGCCGTGCTCGCGGGCCAGACGACGGGTGCGCGCGCGCATCTCCGAGGGCGAGATGCCGGCGGTATCGTCGATAAACAGCTTGCGGTCGTTGAGCAGGTTGACCGCGCTGGTCAGGCGTGGCCAATCGTCGTCGTCCAGACGACCGGCACGCACCTTGGTCTGGTCGATACGGCCCAGGGAGGCGAGCATACGGATGACGATGGATTCCGAAGGCATCTCCAGGGAGTACACCAGAACCGCCTTGTCACTGCGCATCAGGGCGTTTTCCACCAGGTTCATGGCGAAGGTGGTCTTACCCATGGACGGACGGCCGGCGACGATAATCATGTCGGCCGGCTGCAGGCCGCTGGTCAGGTTATCCAGGTCGGTAAAGCCAGTGGACAGGCCGGTGATGGCATCGCCGTTGTTGAACAGGGTGTCGATGCGGTCGATGGCCTTGACCAGGATATCGTTGATGCCGACCGGGCCGCCGGTCTTCGGCCGCGCCTCGGCAATCTGGAAGATCAGCCGTTCGGCCTCATCGAGAATCTCGGCCCCGGTACGGCCTTGCGGCATATAGGCACTGTCGGCGATTTCACCGCTGATGCCGATCAACTGGCGCAGCGTGGCGCGCTCACGAATGATCTGCGCATAGGCCTTGATGTTGGCCACCGAGGGGATGTTCTTCGCCAACTCACCGAGATAGGCCAGGCCGCCGACTTGCGATAGTTGCCCTTCCTGGTCCAGCTGCTCGGATA
>DASUOY010000160.1:0-4629 GCA_036276395.1 Pseudomonas sp. | reverse complement strand
CCCAGGCGGCGAACCTGGAAAGCGCGATCAAGGACGCCCGCCATGACGAACTGGACGCCCTGCTGGCCGAGCTTGCCCAGAGCCTGGCCGAGCTGATCGCGGCCATCACCGCGCTGTGGCCGCCGCAGCAGGCGGCGGAGCCTGGCGTGGCCGATCAGGCGCAGGTCGCGCAGCTGTGCCAGCAATTGCAGCAGCTGTTCGCCAGCGATGACCCACGGGCGGGAAAAATCTTCGACGCCCAGGCCGAACTGCTGCGCAGCGCCTTTAATAAGAATTATGCGGCGCTGGCCGCGGCGGTACACCGCTACGACTTCGAACAGGCGCAGGCGCTGCTGCAAACGGCCGCCAGCGAGTTGCTGAGGGGAGAAGGGTAAATGGACGAAATGCTCGACCGGCCGGACCAACCGCTGGTGCTGGTGGTGGACGACACCCCGGAGAATCTGCAGTTGATGAGCGAGCTGCTGCTGGACAGCTACCGGGTCAAGGTCGCCAGCGACGGCGTCAAGGCGCTGCGCATCGCCGCCAGTGGCCAGCCGCCTGACCTGATCCTGCTCGATATCATGATGCCGGAGATGGACGGCTACGAAGTCTGCCGTCTGCTCAAGCTCAACCCGGTGACCGCCGAAATCCCGGTGATCTTCCTCACCGCCAAGAGTGAACAGGCCGATGAGCAGCAGGGCTTCGACCTCGGCGCGGTGGACTACATCACCAAGCCGATCAGCCCGCCGCTGGTGCTCGCCCGGGTGCAGGCGCACCTGCAGCTCAAGGCCAGCGCGGACTTTCTGCGCGACAAGAACGAGTACCTGGAACTCGAAGTGCGCCGACGCACCCGCGATATGCAGCGCCTGCAGGAGGTTACCATCGAGGCCATGGCCAACCTCGCGGCCATGCGCGACAACCCCTGCGGCAAGCACCTGTCGCGGGTCGAGCCCTATATGGTCAGCCTGGCCACGGCGCTGGCCAATCAGCAGCCGGCGTTGGCCGAGGCCTTCGACAGCGAGCGCATCGCCCAGCTCGGCAAGTCGGCGCTGCTGCACGGCATCGGCAAGCTGGTGCTGCCCGACCGCCTGCTGCTCAGCCTGCCCGAACGGCAGCTCAAGGGCGCCGACCTGCAACTGCTGCACGGCCATGCCAAGGCCGGCCACGACGCCCTGCTGGCTGCCGAGGCCAAGCTGGGCAACAGCACCGACTTTCTCCGCGATGCCCGCGATATCGTCTACAGCCAGCACGAAAACTGGGATGGCAGTGGCTACCCGCAAGGCCTGCGCGGCGAGCAGATCCCCCTGACGGCCCGGCTGATGGCACTGGTGGGCTGCTATGAGGAACTGACCAGCCACCACCTCTATCGCCAGTCGCTCAGCCATGCCGAGGCCGTGCAGCAGATCGGCGCGCTCAGCGGCGTGCGTTTCGATCCCTCGGTGGTGCTGGCCTTTATCGCCGCCGCCGAGGAGTTCGCCGAGATCGCCCAGCGCCTGGCCGATGACGAGGCGTCCATGCACTGCGAGCTGCAGCGCCTGGACGAATCGCTGGGCGAGAGTATCGAGCTGACCCTGCCGCAGCAGGGCTGATTACTGCCAGTCGAGGCTCAGCTCGGCCTGCCAGGCGACGCGCTCGAAATGGCTGCCCACCACCTTCTTCAGGCCTTCCAGGCCTGCGCTGCTGGCGCTTTGCACGCTCAGGCGCAGGCCGTCGGTCTCGGCCTGCAACAGGGCCAGGCCGCTGTCGAATTCGATACGGCCGTGCTGCTCATCGAAACTCACCGGAAGCTTGTGGGCGAAGTGCTTGCACAGCCGGCTGATATAGCGGGCCGGTGTAGCCGTGGCGACATAGGCGCTGGCGTTCAGTTGCATGGGCCTCTCCTGCTGTGCTGGTTTAGTAGCCGACGGTAAAGCGCTGGCGCAGGTGCTGCGGGCGCTCCAGCTCATCGATAATGGCCACGGCGAGGTCCGCCACCGAGATCTGCGCCGGGGCATCGCCATTCATCAGCAACTGGTCGCCGCCCATGCGGAACTGGCCGCTGCGCGCACCGGGCTGCAACAGCGCGGGGGGCGAGATAAAGCTCCAGTTCAGCGCGGTTTCAGTCTTCAGCAGGTTGAGGGTCTGCCGCGCGCCTTCGGCACCTTCCTTGTATTCGGCGGGAAAGTCCGGGGTGTCGATCAGTTGCAGGCCCGGCGCCACATACAGGCTGCCCGCGCCGCCGACCACCAGCAGGCGCTGCACGCCGGCCTGTTTGCTGGCCGCGATGATCGCCTGGCTGCCCTGGATAAAGCGTTCGCGGATAGCCGCCGTGCCCCAGCCGGGGTTGAAGGCGTGGATCACCGCGTCGTGGCCCTCGAGTTGCTCGGCCAGGGCGTCGGCGTTGTAGGCGTCACCGGCCACTGCGGTCAGCGCCGGGTGCTGCGGCAGTTTCGCGGGGTCACGGACGATGCCACTGACCTGGTGGCCACGGTCCAGGGCTTCTTGCAGAACAGCTGCGCCAACAAAGCCGCTGGCGCCGATCAGAGCGAGTTTCATGGGGTATCTCCAGTTGGGGTTAAGTGAGAGAGATAATCGCAGCTGGATAAAGGTCAGAAAAATAGGCTAAAAAGGCTTTAACTATTAAGCAGGGCTTACGAGTGGAGCAGTTAAAGCGCATGGCGGTGTTCGCTACAGTGGTCGATCGCGGCTCCATGGTGGCGGCGGCCGAGGTGCTGGGCATGACGGCTTCGGCGGTCAGCCAGCAGATTCGCAAGCTGGAAGAGAGCACCCAGGTCAGCCTGCTGCACCGCACCACGCGCAAGCTGACCCTGACCGAGGCGGGCGCGACCTTCTACCAGAGCTGCGCCCAGGTGCTGGCGCTGGCCCAGCAGGCCGAGCAGCGCCTGGCCGAGTTGCGCGATGCGCCGGTGGGGGAACTGCGCATTGCTGCCCCCGTGGGGTTGCCTGGCAAGCTGCTTAGTGCGGCACTGGCGCCGCTGCTGAGCGCCCACCCTGGGTTGAGCCTGCGGCTGTTTTTCCATGACGAGAAGATTGATCTGATCGAGCAGCGTATCGATCTGGCCATCCGCACCGGTCGTCAGGAGGACTCCAGCCTGGTGGCCCGCTATGTGGTCGACTGGCCCATGCTGCTGTGCGTAGCGCCGGCCTACCTGGCGCGTTGCGGCTGGATCGCGACGCCGCAGCAGCTGCTCGGCCTCGACTGGATCGGGCTCAACACCGACCGCGCTCAGCAACTGCTGCTGCGCGGTCCGGGCGGTAGCGAGGAGCGTCTGCGGCTGGAGAGCCGGATTGGCTGCAACAATATTCTGGCGACCCGCCAGTTCACCCTGGCGGGCATGGGCGTGTCGCTGCAGCCGGAGCCGGAGATTCGCGAGTTGCTGGTCCGCGGTGAACTGCTCCAGCTACTGCCGGACTGGCGGCCGGAGCCCATCGGCCTGCATATAGTCACGCCGCGCCGCGATGCGCAGCCGGCCAAGGTGCGCTATGCCATCGAGGCGCTGCGCCAGCACTTGCTGGCATTCTGATGCCTGGCTGTTGCGGGCTTATCCCTGTGGGCGTGCTGGCGCCGCGCTCGCCAGGCCGGGTGGGCCTTGCTGACAGGAGGGTGGGCGCTGCTTAAAGATTGCCGTATAACGGGCGGCAGATACGACTTGGGCAACACAGGACCCCTGATTAAAACTGATGAAAACTCCAAAACGTCTTGAACCTCTGGTCGAGGATGGTCTGGTCGACGAGGTGATACGCCCGCTGATGAGTGGTAAGGAAGCCGCGGTCTATGTGGTGCGCTGTGGCGACGAGTTGCGTTGCGCCAAGGTGTACAAGGAGGCCAACAAGCGTGGCTTTCGCCAGGCCGCCGAGTATCAGGAAGGCCGCAAGGTACGCAACAGTCGCGATGCCCGGGCCATGGCCAAGGGCTCCAAGTACGGGCGCAAGGGCCAGGAAGAGGCCTGGCAGAACGCCGAAGTGGCGGCCTTGTTCCGCCTGGCCAGCGCCGGGGTGCGGGTGCCCAAACCCTATGACTTCCTCGAGGGCGTGCTGCTGATGGAGTTGGTCGGCGATGGCGCCGGCGATGTCGCGCCGCGCCTCAATGATGTCGACCTGCATCCGGATGATGCCCGCGAGTTCCACGGCTTTATGATCCACGAAGTGGTGAAGATGCTCTGCGCCGGCCTGGTGCATGGTGACCTGTCGGAGTTCAACGTGTTGCTGGGGCCCGATGGCCCGGTGATCATCGACCTGCCGCAGGCGGTGGATGCCGCCGGGAACAACCACGCGTTCAAGATGCTCGAGCGCGATGTCGGCAATATGTCCGCCTACTTCGGCCAGTTCGCCCCGGAGTTGCGCTTTACCAAGTACGCCAAGGAAATGTGGGCGCTGTATGAGGCCGGCGAACTGACCCCAGAGAGCGTGCTCACCGGCGAGTTCGACGACCCCGAAGAGTCCGCCGATATCGACGCGGTGATGCGCGAGATCAAGGCCGCCCTGGCCGACGAGGCGCGCCGCCAGGCCTTGCTCAATGCCGAGGACGCGCCCCAGGGCGAAGAGCCACCGCCGCCCTGGGCGCAGTAAGCCGCACCTAGCCCGGACGAACGCCGGGCTAGGTTACAGGCTGGCGGCCTTGAAGGTATCGCAGCGTCCCGGATTGCCTTC
>DASUOY010000159.1:0-4295 GCA_036276395.1 Pseudomonas sp. | reverse complement strand
GGTCACTCCAGAAACGGCCCAAATCTTCTGCGCTGGTCTGCATCAGCTCGGCGGTGCTACGGCCTTCCCAGGCACCGAAATGCAGTTCCTGCAGATCGGGTTCCAGGCTCAGCGGCACGCCATGTTGCGCCGCCAACTCCTCGGCAAAACGCGCGCAACGCTGCAAGGGCGAACTGATCAGCCGATCCCAGGGGCCGGCCTCCACCACCGCTGCGCGTAGCTGTGCCCAGCCGGTTTCGGTCAGGGCATCATCCAGGCTGCCACGCAGGCCGCCACCCAGTTCGGTTTCACCGTGGCGCAGCAGTTCCAAGTACAGCGTCATGCAGGGCGCTCGGCCACCGCCGCCTCGGCAAAGGTGGCCATTTCGTTGTGCAGGCTGCAGGCCAGTCGCAGCAACGGCACGGCCAAGGCGGCACCACTGCCCTCACCCAGGCGCAGGCCCAGATCGAGCAAGGGTTCGGCCTGCAGCGCCTTGAGCACCCGCTGATGGCCAGGCTCGGCGCCCGTGTGGGCAAACAGCAGCCAGTTGCGACAATCCGGATTCAGCTGTACCGCCAACAAGGCGGCAACGCTGCAGATATAACCATCCACCAGGGCGGTAATGCCCTGCTGGGCGCAAGCCAGATAGGCACCGCTTAGCGCGGCAATCTCGAAGCCGCCGAGGCGTTGCAAGATGTCGATGGGTTCGCTGATCGCCGGACGATGCAACTCAAGCGCGATCTCGATCACCTCGGCCTTATGCGTCACACCCGCGCGGTCCAGGCCGGTGCCGGGGCCGACCAGCTCCTGCGCCGGGCACTCCAGCAGTAGGCAGGCCATGGCCGTGGCCGCGGTGGTATTGCCGATACCCATCTCGCCGCCGATAAACAGCTGGCTGCCGGCTTCACGGGCGCGCTGCACGCTGGCCTGGCCGGCATCCAGGGCCATAAGCAACTGCGCGGCAGTCATCGCCGGGCCCTGGGCGAAGTTCGCCGTGCCCGCGCCGATATGCAGATGACGCACGCCGCGCAGCGGTTCCAGTGGCAGCGCGGTGCCCAGGTCAATCACCTCAAGGGTTGCGCCCAGCTGCTTGGCCAGTACGCTGATCGCTGCGCCGCCACCGACGAAGTTGCGCAGCATCTGCCCGGTCACCGCCTGGGGGAAGGCCGATACCCCTTCGGCGACCACGCCATGGTCGCCGGCAAAGATGCTGATCCACAGCTGCTCGATCTGCGGCCGCTGGCTGCCCTGCATGGCCGCCAGGTCGATGGCCAACTGCTCCAGCTGACCGAGGGAGCCGGCCGGTTTGGTCAGTTCGAGCTGACGCGCCTGGGCCTTGTTGCGCGCGGGCATATCCAGCGCCTGACAGCCCTGTTGCCACCATTGCTCACTCATAGCGCTTCTCCTTTGAGAACCATCGGCAAACCCGCCACGGTAAACACCACACGCTCACAACGCTCGGCCAGGGCCTGATGCAGCCAGCCCGCCTCGTCGACATAACGGCGGGTCAGCTCGCCCAGCGGCACCACGCCCAGGCTGGTTTCATTGCTAACCAGCAGAACTCGCCCCGGCAGACCGCTCACAGAGTCCAGCAGCGCATCGCGCTCGGCGCTCAGGCGCGCCGGGTTATCCAGCATTAACAGATTGGTCAGCCACAGGGTCAGACAATCGACCAACAGGCACTTATCCGCTGCGGCCTGCTCACGCAGCACCCGGGCCAGGGCCAAGGGTTCTTCCACCAGCGCCCAGTGCGCCGGGCGCCGCTCGCGGTGGTGCTGGATACGCTCGTTCATCTCGCCATCCAGCGCCTGGCTGGTGGCGATATAAGTCACAGCCAGGCCGGATTCGGCTGCCAGGCGCTCGGCCAGACGGCTCTTGCCGGAACGGGCACCGCCGAGAATCAGTTCATGCATGGCCTACCCCACATAACTCGCGCAGCCGGGCCGTATCCAGATGCGCCTCGACCAAATCGGCCAGGCGCTCGATATCGCGCTCACGCAAGGCGTGGTAATCCACCTGCTGCACCTCGCGCAGGCCAGCCCAGCGCAGCAAGGCGCTACAGGCTTCGCTGCTTTCAAACAGACCATGCAGATAGGTGCCGAGCACCTGGCCATCAGCGCTCAGGCCACCATCGGTGCGACCATCGTCGAGTCGCACAGCCGCATTCAAACCTGTCCCAGAGCTAACCCCGGCATGAATCTCGTAACCACTGACTGGGGCGTTTTCCAGGCACAGCTGGCCGCGCACATTGCGCAGCTGCTTTTCCGGTTCCAGCACAGTGCTGAAATCCAGCAGCCCCAGCCCTGGGCTGAAACCCGCCGCGCCTTCCAGGCCATGGGGGTCGTCGATCTGCGTACCGAGCATCTGCAAACCGCCGCAGATACCCAGCAGCTTGCCGCCATAGCGCAGGTGCTTGGCGATAGCCGCCGGCCAGCCCTGCTGGCGCAGAAAGGCCAGATCGGCGCGTACGCTTTTCGAGCCGGGCAGGATCATCAGGTCGGCCGCAGGAATCGCCTGGCCGGGGCCGACAAAAGTCAGCTCGACCTGCGGATGCAGGCGCAGCGGGTCGAAATCGGTGTGGTTGCTGATACGTGGCAATACCGGCACCACCACCTTGATCCGCTCGGCCGCCTTGGCGCTCTGGCGAATATCGATGGCGTCCTCGGCCTCCAGATGGAAATCCATCAGATAGGGCAATACGCCTAACACCGGCTTGCCGGTGCGCTGCTCCAGCCAATCCAACCCTGGTTGCAACAGGGCGATATCGCCGCGAAAGCGGTTGATCACAAAGCCCTGCACGCGCGCCTGCTCGCTCTCGGAGAGCAACGCCAGGGTGCCGACCAGATGGGCAAACACCCCGCCCTTGTCGATATCGGCAATCAGAATCACAGGGCAGTCCACCGCCTCGGCAAAACCCATATTGGCGATATCACCGGCGCGCAGATTGATCTCGGCCGGGGAACCCGCGCCCTCCACCATCACCACCGGATAAGCCGCGCTCAGGCGCTGGTGCGACTGCAGCACCGCCTGCATCGCCACCTTCTTGTAGTCGTGATAGGCCACGGCATCCATGCTGCTCAGCGCACGGCCGTGGATGATCACCTGGGCGCCGGTGTCGCTATTGGGCTTGAGCAGCACCGGGTTCATATCGGTGTGCGGCGCCAGCCCGGCGGCCTGGGCCTGCACCGTCTGGGCGCGGCCGATTTCGCCGCCGTCAAAGGTGACTGCCGAGTTGAGCGCCATATTCTGCGGTTTGAACGGCACCACGCTGACGCCTTGGCGCTTAAGCCAGCGGCATAACGCGGTTACCAGGGTGCTTTTGCCGGCATCGGACGTGGTGCCCTGCACCATCAATGTGCTCATAACAATTCCTTGGCAAAGGCTGCGAGGGCCTGCTGCAAACGCTGCCAACCGGCTTCATCCGCCGGCAGACCGAAACGCAGGCTTAGCGGGCTGGCAAAAAGCCGGGTAAGGATGCCTTGCGCGGCAAGAAACTCATGCAGCTCGGCAGCACTCGGCGTGCAGCAGAACTGAAACAGCGCGCAGCCGCCGGTCGGCGTCAGGCCCAGGGCACCGAGCAGCGCGGCCAGACGTTCGCCATCGGCCAGCAGGCGTTGACGTTGCAAGCCTTGTCCAGCCTGATCCTGCAGCAACGCGCTGGCCACCACCCGGCTCGGCCCACTGACGGTCCAGGGCCCGAGCAATTCGGCCAGCTGCTCCAGCAAGGTCGGCTGGGCCAGGACAAAACCCAGGCGAATACCGGCCAGGCCGAAGAACTTGCCGAACGAACGCAATACGATCAGCCCCGGCCGGTCGCTAAAGGCCGCCAGGCTCAGCTCGGGCGTGCAGTCGATAAAGGCTTCATCCACCACCAGCCAACCGCCGCGTTCGGCCAGGCGAGCGTGCCAGTCCAGCAGGCGCTGGGGCTCGATACGGCGCCCAGTTGGATTATTTGGATTGACCAGCAGCAGCACATCCAGGCGCTCCAGTGCCCGCTCGATGCCACCTTCGCTAAGTTCCAGCAACCGATGGCCTTCGCGCTGCCAGGCGGCCGCATGCTCGGCATAGGCCGGCGAGACGATACCGACAGTGGCATTGCGTACCAGGCGCGGCAGCGCCTGAATCGCCGCCTGGGAGCCCGCTACCGGCAGCAGGTTGGCCACTCCGTAGTAATCGCGGGCGGCGATTTCCAGGCCGTCATCCTGCTCGGGCAGGCGCGTCCAGGCGCTGGCGGGAATCGCCGGCAACGGCCAACCGTAAGGCGCGATGCCGGTGGAGAGGTCCAGCCAATCCGCCAGGGCGATGCCATAACGCAG
>DASUOY010000158.1:0-10813 GCA_036276395.1 Pseudomonas sp. | reverse complement strand
GCACTGCCTGCTCAGCCTCGATCGAGTGCGGTGGCACCTTCAGGGCAGAGGTTTGCAGGTCGTACTGTTCGGGCAGGCTGATGTCGTTCATAAGGCTCTGGGTAAATTCTGTGTTCACAAAACAAAAGGCACGACATCACTTGCGCAATGTCGTGCCTGATTGTTAGCGGACGGGCACCTGAGTGCAAGTCCACTTAGTCGCGAGCCTATTAGGCTGCTACTACGACAACCTTAACGGTTGCTTCAACGTCGCTGTGCAGGTGCACGGCCACGTCGTATTCGCCGATTTGACGAATGGTGCCGTTCGGCAGACGCACTTCAGCTTTGGCCACTTGCACGCCGGAGGCGGTCAGAGCGTCAGCGATGTCGTGGGTACCGATGGAGCCGAACAGTTTGCCTTCATCGCCCGCGGTAGCGGTGATGGTGACTTCCAGTTCAGCCAGCTGGGCAGCGCGGGATTCAGCGTAAGCTTTCTTCTCGGCAGCCAGTTTTTCCAGCTCGGCGCGACGTGCTTCAAAAGCAGCAACGTTGGCAGGGGTAGCCGCGGTGGCTTTGCCTTGCGGCAGCAGGAAGTTACGGCCGTAACCGGCCTTAACGTTCACTTTATCGCCCAGGTTGCCCAGGTTGGCGATTTTTTCCAGCAGGATCAGTTCCATTTGGTAATAACCTCTTAACTTTTAACCTTCACCGTTCGCGGGGCCCGAGCCGTGCTTGCGCTCGAAGCGACCACGAAAATCAAACAGACTGTCGACAATGGCCAAAACCACCAGTAACGGATAAGTCAGCTGCATAAACAGCAACAGCGTGATGTACAACCCCACCAGCCAGAATTTCGCCAGCCGACCTTGCGCCACCATCCCATGCAACAGGGCGATGCCCGCAAACGCCAACGGCACACTGCACAACGGTGTCAACATGGCCATCTGCGGCCCCAGATTGGGCCCCAACAGCATGCCGACCAGCAGCAACATCGCCAGCGGTGTGGGCAGTCGTAGCGCGCGAAACTCGCGGCCGAAACCACCCGGGTTATACAACTGCGCTTGCCAAAAACGCCCAAGCATCAGGCAGAGCAAGCTGACTATCTGCAACAACGCCGCGATCAATCCGGTCAGCACCGGTGCAATCAGGCTATCCAGGCGCGCTCGCTCATCCACCGACATCTGCTGGTGCATGCCATCGAGCATTTGCGGCATAAGCTTTTGCAGCTCAATCGCCATGGCCTCGATGGGTGCGCGGAATACCGCTCCCAAGATCAACCCGTACACCAGGCCCAATGCCACGCTGCATAGCAGCACACGACTCCAGGACATGCTGGCGCGCAACAACAGCGCCAGCCCCAGCGTACCGAGCAACACCAAGAGGGTGCGCGGTTCGCCGAAATACCACCAGCCAATGGCCGGCAGCAGTGCCCAGGCGAGGATGCCCAGGGCATCACTCAGGCCGCGCCGCAGAAGCACCAGGCTCCCAGCGGCAGCACTCAACCAGAACAGCAGCGGCAATGCCGCAGAAACAACCACCACCAGGGTGGCCTGCATACGGCCGCGCATAATGAATTCAGCTAAGGCGCGCATGCGATTTATCCCTTACTTCTTGTCGAACATCCGGTCTCAGCGGCCGTGGCTGTCGGTGTAGGGCAGCAGGGCCAGGAAGCGGGCGCGCTTGATAGCGGTAGCCAGCTGACGCTGATAACGAGCCTTAGTACCGGTGATACGGCTAGGAACGATCTTGCCGGTTTCCGAGATGTAGGCTTTCAGGGTGTTGAGATCTTTGAAATCGATCTCTTTCACGTCTTCAGCGGTGAAACGGCAGAATTTACGACGACGGAAGAAACGTGCCATGAGTTGGCTCCTCAAAAGATCCGTGGATTACTCGTCAGCGTTGTCGCTGTCGTTGCTGTCACTGTCATCGCCATCAACAGAATCGGCATGCTCAGGACGGTCACGACGCTCACGACGCTCACTGCGGTTTTCTTCGGCCTTGAGCATCTCGGACTGGTCAGTAACGGCCTCGTCGCGACGGATGACCAGGTTACGGATCACGGCATCGTTGTAACGGAAGTTGTCTTCCAGCTCAGCCAGGGCTTTGCCGGTGCACTCAACGTTCAGCATCACGTAGTGAGCCTTGTGAACATTGTTGATTGCGTAGGCCAGCTGACGACGGCCCCAATCTTCCAGGCGGTGAATTTTGCCGCCGTCTTCTTCGATCAGCTTGGTGTAACGCTCAACCATGCCGCCGACTTGCTCGCTCTGGTCCGGGTGAACCAGAAAGATGATTTCGTAATGACGCATAAATGCTCCTTACGGGTTGTAGCCTGCCGCCAAATGCGGTCAGGCAAGGAGTGAATGACACTGTTTGTCTTGCTCGAACAACAAGGCGCAACAGCGCCTGCCGTCGCGGCAAGGGGCGACATTCTAGTGAAGCCCCCCGCCACACGCAAGGTGAACTGGTGATTATTTGAACAGCATGATGGAATGCATGCGCACGAGACACGGCCGGACCGGGCGAGGCCCGCCCCGACCGAGACCGCTTAAGATTTGCGGCTTGCGGCTTTCTGCTTACTGCTGCGCTGGCGCAGCGCCTCGAACAGACAGACGCCAGTGGCCACCGAGACATTGAGACTGCTGACGCTGCCCACCATCGGCAGCTTAACAAGATAATCGCAATGCTCGCGGGTCAGGCGGCGCATGCCCTTGCCTTCGGCGCCCATGATCAGCACGGTCGGCCCGGTCAGGTCATGCTCATACAGCTCCTGCTCGGCCTCGCCAGCCGTACCGACCACCCACAGGCCGCGCTGCTGGAGCTTCTCCAGGCTGCGCGCCAGGTTGGTCACCGCCACCAGCGGAATCACCTCAGCGGCGCCACAAGCAACCTTGCGCACCGTGGCATTCAGGGTGGCGGATTTGTCCTTCGGCACTATCACCGCCAGGGCACCCGCCGCATCGGCGGTACGCAGGCAGGCGCCAAGGTTGTGCGGATCGGTCACCCCATCCAGCACCAGCAACAGCGGCGCACCCTCGGTGCGATCGAGCAGCTCGTCGAGCATGGCCTCACCCCACACCTGGCTGGGGCTGACATCGGCCACTACCCCCTGATGCACACCCTCAACCCAGGCATCCATCTCGCGGCGCTCGCACTGGCCGACAGTAACCCGCGCATCCGCCGCCAGAGCCAGAAGAACCTGCACCCGCGGGTCATTACGCCCCTCGGCCAGCCAGATCTGCTTGACCCGTTTCGGGTGATGCCGCAGCAAGGCTTCTACGGCATGCACGCCGTAGATCTTTTCCAACTGACTCATGACTTCGCCTTACGCTTGCGTGGCCCACCACTGCTCGGGGCGCCACCAGCAGGCGCCCCCTTGCGATGCCCGCCCGCCTTACCGGCCGGCTTGGCCGCCTCACCCTTGGCAGAGCCCTTGCCGGCCTTGCTCTTCGAATCGTTGAGCAGCGACTTTTTCAGTGCACGGCTCTTTTCCACATCGGTATTGCCCGGAGCGGCGCGCTCGCCGCGACGCCCGGTTTTACCCGCCGCCGACTCAAAGCCACCGCGACGCGCGCCCGCAGGGAGCACGGACTTGCCTTCGGCCAGCTCGAAGTCGATCTTGCGCTCGTCCAGATCGACGCGCATGACCTTGACCTCGACGCTGTCGCCCAGACGGAAACTGCGGCCACTGCGCTCACCAGCCAGGCGGTGATGCACTGGATCGAAGTGGTAGTAATCGCCCGGCAAGGCGGTGACATGCACCAGGCCTTCGACGTAGATGTCCTGCAACTCGACGAACAGGCCAAAGCCGGTCACAGCCGTGATCACACCCGGGAAGGTTTCGCCGACGCGATCCTTCATAAACTCGCACTTGAGCCAGTTCACCACATCGCGGGTAGCCTCATCGGCACGGCGCTCGGACATCGAGCACTGCTCGCCGAGCTGCTCGAGAATCGCATCGTCGTAGGGATAAATACGCGCCTTGGGCATGATCGCCGCGCCGGCCCGCTGAACGTGCGGGGTGTCCTGCTTGGAACGGATCACGCTGCGAATCGCCCGATGGATCAGCAGATCCGGGTAGCGCCGAATCGGCGAGGTGAAGTGCGCATAGGCTTCGTAATTCAGGCCGAAGTGGCCCTGGTTATCCGCGCTATACACCGCCTGACTGAGCGAACGCAGCATCACGGTCTGGATCAGGTGATAGTCCGGACGCTCGCGGATGCTCTCCAGCAGGGCCTGGTAATCCTTGGGGGTCGGGCCGTCCTTGGATTTGCCGCGATGCAGCGACAAGCCCAGCTCGGTCAGAAACGCCTTGAGCTTCTCCACCCGCTCCGGTGGCGGACCGTCGTGCACGCGGTACAAAGCCGGAATACCGTGCTTCTGCATAAAGGCGGCAGTGGCCACGTTGGCGGCCAGCATGCACTCTTCAATCAACTTGTGCGCATCGTTGCGCTGAGTCGGGCGAATTTCCGCGATTTTGCGCCCGGCACCGAAGATGATGCGGGTTTCCTGGGTCTCGAAGTCGATGGCGCCACGCTCATGGCGCGCCGCCAGCAACACCTGATACAGCGAGTAGAGCTGCTTGAGGTGCGGCAGCACTTCCTTGTACTCACCGCGCAGGGCCTTGCCTTCGCTGCTTTTCGGCTGCTCGAGCATGGCACTGACCTTGTTGTAGGTCAGGCGCGCGTGGGAATGGATCACCGCCTCGTAGAACTGGTAATCGGTCATCTTGCCGGTTTTCGAGATGCTGATCTCGCAGACCATGGCCAGACGATCGACATGCGGGTTCAGCGAGCACAGGCCGTTGGACAACTCCTCCGGCAGCATCGGGATAACCCGCTCCGGGAAGTACACCGAGTTGCCGCGCACCTGGGCCTCGGCATCCAGCGCCGAATCGATCTTCACATAGTGGGAGACGTCGGCGATGGCGACATAGAGCTTCCAGCCGCCGGAGAACAAGCGCCAGTTGCTGCCATTCTTCTCGCAATACACCGCATCGTCGAAGTCGCGGGCATCTTCGCCGTCGATGGTGACGAACGGCAGATGGCGCATATCGACGCGCTTCTCCTTGTCCTTCTCCTCGACTTCCGGCTTGAGCTTGCGCGCCTCTTTGACCACGGCTTCGGGCCAGACATGGGGAATGTCATAGCTGCGCAGGGCAACATCGATCTCCATGCCCGGCGCCATATAGTTGCCGACCACTTCGACCACATCACCCTGGGGCTGGAAGCGCGGGGTCGGCCAGTGGGTGATCTTCACCTCGACGAACTGCCCCTGCTTGGCCCCGGCATTACGACCCGGAGTGACCAGCACTTCCTGCTGGATCTTCGGATTGTCGGCGACGACGAAGCCGATGCCACTTTCTTCGTAGTAACGACCAACTATGGATTCATGGGCGCGGGAAATCACCTCGACCACGCCACCTTCACGCCGACCGCGACGGTCGAGCCCGGTGACACGCGCCAAGGCGCGGTCGCCATCGAACACCAGGCGCATCTGCGCGGGGCTCAGGAACAGGTCGTCGCTGCCATCGTCCGGGATCAGGAAACCGAAACCATCGCGATGACCGCTGATGCGGCCCAGCACCAGATCGAGCTTATCTACCGGGGCATAGGTGCCGCGCCGGGTATAGATAAGCTGACCATCGCGCTCCATGGCGCGCAGACGGCGGCGCA
Organism: Pseudomonas sp.; assembly: GCA_036276395.1. Taxonomy (GTDB): domain Bacteria; phylum Pseudomonadota; class Gammaproteobacteria; order Pseudomonadales; family Pseudomonadaceae; genus Aquipseudomonas. Next base: position 5,159 of record DASUOY010000158.1, on the reverse strand, counting down.
GCGCTTCCAGTTGATCCTCAGTGGCCAGGCCGAATTCATCGGCCAACTCTTCACGCGCAGCTGGCGAACCGCGATCGGCCAGGTGCTGCAGGATCAGTTCACGACTTGGAATGGGGTTTTCATATTTTTCCGCTTCACGAGCGGCCTCGGGATCGAGGGATTGCCAATCGGCCATTGAGAGAGAGCTACCTTTGCTTATGTATATATGTGCGGGTCATATGCCTATTGAAGCGCGAAAAAGGCTTCGGGGTCAGCTTTTCCCGCGACAATATTTTTTTCGACACCGGGGGTTTACAAGGTAAAAGCTCGCCCGTATAGTTCGCGCCCACAGCGTCGGACAGACGTTGTAACACGGAACTGATGAGGAATCATCGTTTCAGTGCCCAGGTGGCGGAATTGGTAGACGCGCTGGTTTCAGGTATCAGTGATCGCAAGATCGTGGAAGTTCGAGTCTTCTCCTGGGCACCAAATTCAAGAATCGAGTGTAGACTGGATTCCTGCAATAAACGGATGCAACGCTCCGTACCGGTAACGGCAAAGCTTGCTGCAATGCCCAGGTGGTGAAATTGGTAGACACGCCAGCTTCAGGTGCTGGTGACCTTACGGTCGTGGAAGTTCGAGTCTTCTCCTGGGCACCAATTCAAAAAACCGAGCCAAGCGCTCGGTTTTTTATTGCCTGCAATTTGACCTAGCCACCTGCCGGGGCGGCCCGGCAGGTATTCAGCCCACCGCTAGACGCGAAACTGCCCCAGGCTGGCCTTTAGCTGCCGCGCCAAACCATCCAGCACCCGCCCACTGTCCGCCGTAGCCGCCACCGCCTCGGCCGCACGCTGAGCCTCGGCATGAATCACCTCGACCCGCCCGCGTACCGCATCGGCCCCTTCGGCCTGATGAGCCGCCGCTTCAGTGGCCGCATTGATCGCACCATGCACTTCCTCAACCGCCGACTGCACCGACTGCTGCACCTTGGCACTCTCACGCAAGGCAGACAAACCCTGATCGGCCTGCTGCCCGGCCTGACCAATAGCACCAACCGCTTCCCGCGCACCTTTCTGCAAGGCGCCGATATGCGCCTGGATATCACCGGTCGATTGTTGGGTCTTACTCGCCAAGGCTCGCACCTCATCGGCCACCACGGCGAAACCGCGACCGCTCTCGCCGGCGCGCGCTGCCTCGATAGCGGCATTCAAGGCCAGCAGGTTGGTCTGCTCGGCGATGCCATGAATGACAGTGAGCACCACTTCGATCTGCTCGCTCTGCTTGGCCAAGCGCTCGATCACCGCCGCACCATCACCCACCCTTAGCACCAGCTCCTCAATTGCCCCGCCGACCCGCGCCGCGATGGCCGCATTGTCCTGGGTCGCCTGACGTATCGCCGCCACCCGGCGCAATGCCTCCTGCATCGCCTGACTTTCTGCCTGCGCCTCGCCAGCCATCTGCGCCAAGGCCTGCAGACTGCCCGCCACCTCGTCCCGCTGACGCCCGGCCGCCGCCTCCGCCGCCGCGCTGCGCGACGCCAGGCTGGCGATTTCCTGCCCAGTGCGCACCGCCACCTCGCCCGCCTCGCGCACTATGGGCTGCAGCTTGGCGAGGAACTGATTGACCGCCGCCGCCATATCGCCCACTTCATCCTGGCTATCCAGCTCCACCCGCCGGGTCAGATCACCCTCCCCTGCCGCCAGATCATGCAAGGCCGCGATCAGCAACTGCAGGCGACTGAGCACCCGCCAACCCAGCACCAGGGCCACCACCAGCAAGGTCAGGAAACCCACTACCAGCAGACCCACGGCAATTCGCCAGCGCAGATTGTCGGCAGCGACCTGCACCGAACCCAGACTGTTTTTCGCCATACTTTCTGCCGCCTGCTGCGCCTCGGTTAAACGCCGCTGCAACGCCTGGGTGCTGTCGCGTGCCGCACCGGCAAGACTGCTGTCAACCAAGGTGCCGGCATTCTCCACCAGGCCGGCGAAACGCTTATCCAGCGCCAGCAGCTCCTGCTCCACCGCCGCCTTGGACAAGCCCAGCTGGATCTTGCCGATCTGCGCCCCCATGGGGTTGATGTCCAGCTCCACCATATAGACTTGCGGATCGCGCGACGCCGCATCGATCAGCTTGTCCAGCGGCTTTTCGCCCTGCCCGGCTGCGACCAGGGCCCTGACCCGTGAGTCGCTGCGATTGAAGCTGCGGGTCAAACGCTGCCCAGCAGCATCGTAATAAACCGCGAACAGCACCGCCGGGTCGCGCTGGGCGATGCGCACGAATTCGGTCAGCGCCGGTACGTCCTTGTCCCAGAGCGCCTTGGGCGCGACCCCAGCCAGCAGCTGCGCCATGGCGCTGCCGGATTGCTGGAGATTCTGCTCCAGCACGCCACGCAGCTGCTCGCGTTCGGCCTGCAAACGCTCGGACAAAGCCGCGCCGAGACTCTTACGGGTATTCGCCGACAACGCCTCCAAGCCCTGCACCACCTCGCGCTCGGCCGCCCCCAACTCGGCACCCAAGCGCTGACTGTCGTCCTGCATCCGCGTCGCCAGATCGGCCACCAGGTCGTCGACAGTGGTGCGGGTCAACCAGACCGCCAGGAGCACCTGGACCAGCATGGCGACCCCCAAGGCGATAAACACCGGGCGCAACAAGCGGCTATGCAGTAGAGAGAACAAGGCCTTACCCCTTCAGAAATCAGAACGACCGATACTCATGGATCGACCGCAACAGGTAAAACTGTAACAGCAGAAACGACAAAGGGCCGCCCATGGCGACCCTTTGCTGCACAACCAGCGACTATCAGGCGAACGGATGACGCAGGACGATGGTCTCGTTGCGGTCCGGGCCGGTGGAAATGATATCGATAGGCGCGCCAACCAGGGCCTGCACGCGGGCGATATAGGCACGGGCATTGGCCGGCAACTCTTCCAGGGTCTTGGCACCCAGGGTCGACTCGCTCCAGCCCGGCATTTCTTCGTAGACCGGTTGCAAGCCCAGATAGCTGTCGGCATCGGTCGGCGCATCGACCAGCACTTCGCCATGCTGATCCTTGTAACCCACGCAGATGCGGATGGTTTCCAGGCCGTCGAGCACGTCGAGCTTGGTCAGGCACAGACCGGAGATGCTGTTGATCTCGATGGCGCGACGCAGGATCACCGCATCGAACCAGCCGCAGCGGCGCGCGCGCCCAGTGGTGGAGCCGAACTCATGGCCACGCTTGGCCAGGAAGGCGCCGGTTTCATCGAAAAGCTCGGTCGGGAAAGGACCGGAGCCGACGCGGGTGGTGTAGGCCTTGGTGATACCGAGGATGTAATCCAGGTACATAGGGCCGAAACCGGAACCGGTGGCGATACCACCGGCGGTGGTATTGGAGCTGGTCACGTAGGGGTAGGTGCCGTGGTCGATATCCAGCAGCGAACCCTGGGCGCCTTCGAACATGATGTCCTTGGACTCGCGGCGCATCTCGTGCAGCACCGCGGTGACGTCGGCCATCATCGGCTTGAGCAGCTCGGCGTATTCCATGCACTCATCCAGGGTTTTCTGGAAGTCGATGGCCGGCTCTTTGTAGTAATTGACCAGCACGAAGTTGTGGTAATCCAACAGCTCGCCGAGCTTGGCGGCGAAGCGCTCACGGTGGAACAGATCGCCGATGCGCAGGCCTCGACGAGCCACCTTGTCTTCGTAGGCCGGGCCGATACCGCGACCGGTGGTACCGATCTTGGCGTCGCCACGGGCCTTCTCGCGGGCCTGATCCAGGGCCACGTGGTACGGCAGGATCAACGGGCAGGACGGGCTGATGCGCAGGCGCTCGCGCACCGGCACGCCTTTCTCTTCCAGCTTGATGATCTCGCGCATCAGCGCATCGGGAGCGACCACCACGCCGTTACCGATCAGGCACTGCACGTTTTCCCGCAGGATGCCCGAAGGAATCAGGTGCAGAACGGTTTTCTCGCCGTCGATCACCAGGGTATGGCCAGCGTTATGGCCACCCTGATAACGCACAACAGCTGCAGCCTGTTCGGTCAGCAGGTCGACGATCTTGCCCTTGCCCTCATCGCCCCACTGGGTGCCCAGGACTACGACATTCTTACCCATAACACTTGCCCTCTTCGCGCAAACTTGATGTCGGCCATAGCCGACGGAAACATTTCAGGACGAACAACCCGGCCTATCCCTCAGGACGCCAGCGCCGCCACTTGCCAACGGCCGTCACGCAACAGCAACTGACGATCACAACCCGCCGCGCCGGCATCAGCGAGCGTCTGCCCAGGCAGAGCCTGAACCACGCGCTGACCTTCCTGGCGCAAGCGCTGAATCGCCTGCCACAAAAACACATCATGGTTATCCGGAGCCCAGATACTCGCCGGCATCTCGTCCAGCTGCATCTGCCCCAGACCAACCAGGGTCTTCAAATCGGTGGAGAAACCAGTAGCCGGACGGGCACGACCGAAATCGGCGCCAATATCGTCATAGCGGCCGCCCTGGGCGATGGCATAGCCAACACCCGGAACGAAGGCGGCGAACACCACGCCGGTGTGGTAGTGGTAGCCGCGCAGCTCGCCCAGATCGAAGTACAGCGGCAATTCCGGGTAGCGCAAGCTCAGCGCATCGGCAATCGCCATCAGATCGTCCAGCGCGGCATGCACCTCATCCGGCGCCTCGACCAGGCAGGCCTGGGCCAGATCCAGCACCTCACGACCGCCACACAGCTCGCTCAAGGCGCGCAACATCTTGCGCAGCTCATCGGGCAACGATTCGGTCAGCTCGGCCACTTCATCCATGGCCTTGCGCTGCAGCGCGTCGAACAACTGCTGCTCGACCTCGCCGGACAGCTGCGCGGCGCGGGCCAGACCGCGGTAGATACCGACATGACCGAGATCCATGTGCACATCCGGCACCGCTGCCAACTCGAGGGTATTGACCAGCAGACTGATCACTTCCACATCGCTGGCCGGGCTGGCGTCGCCATACAACTCGGCGCCCAACTGGATAGGGCTGCGCGAGGTGGTCAGCGCCCGCGGCTGTGCATGCACCACGCTGCCGGCGTAGCACAGGCGGCTCGGCCCTTCGCGACGCAGGGTGTGCGCATCGATGCGCGCGACCTGTGGCGTGATGTCGGCGCGAAAGCCCATCTGCCGACCGGACAGCGGATCGGTCACCTTGAAGGTGCGCAGATC
>DASUOY010000157.1:0-4677 GCA_036276395.1 Pseudomonas sp. | reverse complement strand
ACTGACGCCATTTGGCGTTGCTCAGAAGGCCGGTTGCTAACCGGCCTTTTTGCTTTTTGGGGTTTGAGCAGTTTGTACGCTAGAGCAGTTCGCCCCACATATCGTATTCATCTGCGTCGACGATGCGCACGCGTACTTTGTCGCCCGGTTTGATGGCTGTGCTGTTGATAAATACACTGCCGTCGATTTCCGGGGCGTCGGCGTAGCAGCGGGCCACGGCGCCTTGGTCGTCGACCTCATCGATCAGTACTTCCAGTTCTTTGCCGATTTTCAGCTGAAGGCGCGCGGTGCTGATGGCTTGCTGGTGGGCCATAAAGCGGTCCCAGCGATCCTGCTTCACATCGTCCGGTACGTGGTTTTCGAGCAGGTTGGCAGGTGCGCCCTCAACCGGCGAGTACTGGAAGCAGCCTACGCGGTCGAGCTGGGCTTCGGTCAACCAGTCGAGCAGATACTGGAAGTCTTCTTCGGTCTCGCCGGGGAAGCCGACGATAAAGGTCGAACGGATGGTCAGTTCCGGGCAGATCTCGCGCCAGTTCTTGATGCGGGCCAGGGTCTTGTCTTCGAAGGCCGGGCGCTTCATGGCCTTAAGCACTTTCGGGCTGGCGTGCTGGAAGGGGATATCCAGGTACGGCAGTAGCTTGCCGGCGGCCATCAGCGGGATCAGTTCGTCGACGTGCGGGTAGGGGTAGACATAGTGCAGGCGCACCCACACGCCCATGCTGGAGAGTGCTTCGCACAGCTCGGTCATACGGGTTTTGACCGGCTGGCCGTTCCAGAAGTCGGTCTTGTACTTCACGTCCACGCCATAGGCGCTGGTGTCCTGGGAAATCACCAGTAGCTCTTTGACCCCGGCCTTGACCAGGCGCTCGGCTTCGCTGAGCACTTCACCTACTGGGCGGCTGACCAACTTGCCACGCATGGAGGGGATGATGCAGAAGCTGCAGCTGTGGTTGCAGCCTTCGGAAATCTTCAGGTAGGCATAGTGGCGCGGAGTCAGCTTGATGCCCTGTGGTGGCACCAGATCGATCAGCGGGTTGTGATCCTGCTTGGGCGGCACTACCTCGTGAACGGCGTTTAGTACCTGTTCGTACTGCTGCGGGCCGGTTACAGAGAGCACGCTGGGGTGCACGTCACGGATTGCGCCTTCTTCCACGCCCATGCAGCCGGTGACTATGACCTTGCCGTTTTCGGCAATCGCTTCGCCTATGACTTCCAGGGATTCGGCCTTGGCGCTATCAATAAAACCGCAGGTGTTGACCACTACCACGTCGGCGTCCTGGTAGGTCGATACCACTTCGTATCCTTCCATGCGCAATTGAGTCAGGATGCGCTCGGAGTCCACCAGGGCCTTGGGGCAGCCCAGTGATACGAATCCGACTTTCGGCGTGGTGGCGGTGGTCATGCGGTTAACCTCGGGTGTGACAGGTGGATACTGGGCGCTTGCTGCGCCTCTGATCAAAAAGTGCGCAATTCTAGCGGTGGTGTAGGCAATTGACCAGCGCTGAGCGTCGCTTGTCGATGGCCATAGGCTTTCCAGGCAGTGAAGCTTGGTTTGTTTGCCGGGTTGATACGAGAGGGCTGGTCAAGCTGGGCGGGTGATTGCAGGGCGCACAAAAAAGGCCACTCAGTTGAGTGGCCTTTTTTGAGTATCTGGTTGCGGGAGCTGGATTTGAACCAACGACCTTCGGGTTATGAGCCCGACGAGCTACCAGACTGCTCCATCCCGCGCCGGCCATTCTATACAGAAAGCCCCCGCTGTCAACCGGATATTGCTTTTTAATCAAGTGCTTAGGAATTGGTAGCGGAAAACAAAAAGGCCACTCAGTTGAGTGGCCTTTTTGGATATCTGGTTGCGGGAGCTGGATTTGAACCAACGACCTTCGGGTTATGAGCCCGACGAGCTACCAGACTGCTCCATCCCGCGCCGGCAATTGTATAGAGAGAAGATTTTTTGTCAATTGATTGTTTGTTTTTGATCGAAAAAATAAATGACCAATAACCGGAAGCAAAAGGGGCTGGGCGCCATTTTGGCCGTCGAGTAGCGGCGACCCGCAGGGTGGCTGGTGGAATGGCGGCCACAAAAAAGGCCACTCGTTTGAGTGGCCTTTTTTGAGTATCTGGTTGCGGGAGCTGGATTTGAACCAACGACCTTCGGGTTATGAGCCCGACGAGCTACCAGACTGCTCCATCCCGCGGCGCCAATTGTAGCGCTGAAAACCTAGAAGTCAATAAAATGCTCAGGGAATTTGTTCTTATTCATATGCTTAGCTCTGTTCAGTGGGCTTTTGGCAGGGCAGAGTAGGGCGGGTGGCGGTTGAGCAGGGGCTCGGCTGTGGTTGCCAGGATTGCGCCGAGAGGCGGGGGAGTGGGTATGAGTCGTGAATGCAAAGCCTGTGGCGCGCAGGTCTCGAATGAGGCGACAAGCTGCCCGGGTTGTGGCGCAGCCCTGCCTGCCAAGCGGAAATTGCTGCCGCTGGCAGCTTTTATGCTGATCGTTATCTTGATTATTCAGTCCTATATCGAGAAGTCCGGGGACGAGTCGGTTGAAGTCGCGCCCGTTGAGCCGGGCCGTGCGGCCCAGCAATAAGCGTGCGCGTGCAGACCGCGGGCTATGACTAGTCGGAAAATCATCCATGTCGATTGCGACTGCTTCTATGCCGCCATTGAGATGCGTGACGACCCGAGTCTGGCCAGCAAACCCTTGGCGGTCGGCGGGTCGGCGGATCGGCGTGGGGTGATCGCCACCTGCAACTATGAGGCGCGGGCCTATGGAGTGCGCTCGGCGATGGCCTCTGGCCAGGCGTTGAAGTTGTGCCCGGACTTGCTGATCGTCAAGCCGCGAATGGAGGCTTACAAGGCCGTATCGCGGGAGATTCAGACGATCTTTCGTGATTACACCGAGTTGATTGAGCCGCTGTCGCTGGATGAGGCCTACCTGGATGTCAGCGATAGCCCGCATTTTTCCGGCAGCGCCACGCGTATCGCCCAGGATATACGTCGGCGCGTGTCCCAGGAGCTGCATATCACGGTGTCGGCCGGGGTGGCACCGAACAAGTTTTTGGCCAAGATTGCCAGCGACTGGAGAAAACCCAATGGCCTGTTTGTGATTACCCCGGATCAGGTCGAGGACTTTGTCGCCGCCTTGCCGGTCAGCAAGTTGCATGGGGTGGGCAAGGTCACGGCGGATAAGCTGGGCCGGCTGGGCATTCACACCTGCCATGACCTGCGCGAGTGGCACAAGCTGGCCCTGGTCAAGGAGTTCGGTAGCTTCGGCGAGCGCCTGTGGGGCTTGGCGCGGGGTATCGATGAGCGCGCGGTGCAGACCGACAGCCGGCGCCAGTCGGTCAGCGTGGAGAATACCTACGACAAGGACCTACCGGACTTGTCTGCGTGTCTGGCGCAATTGCCGCAACTGCTGGAGGAGTTGGCCAGGCGCATGGCGCGGCTGGACCCGAGTTATCGGCCGGACAAGCCCTTCGTCAAAATAAAATTCCATGATTTCAGCCAGACCACCCTGGAGCAGGCCGGGGCCCGCCGTGACCTGGACAGCTATGGGCTGCTGTTGAGTGCGGCCTTCGCCCGTGGCAACAAGCCGGTGCGGCTGCTCGGGGTTGGGGTGCGCCTGCATGATCTGCGCGGCCGCCAGGAGCAGATGGAACTATTTGCGCCGTAGGATGGGTTGAGGCGCGCAGCGCTGATACCCATCACAGTGGCGTTTGGATGGGTATTGCGGCACTCAACCCATCCTATGTATCGAGGGGTCAGTTGCCTTCAGGCCAAAGCCGGATTGGCTTGCCTTCGGCTGGCCACAGGCGCAGTTGTTCGAGGGGCGAGAAGTCCCAGCGCTGCACCTTGCTCAGGCTGTCGAGAAAGCGCGCCTCCTGCTCCATCAGCGCCGGTGCGCACAGCTTGCGGGTACTGCCGGCGGCGCTAAAGCTGATTTTGTCGCCCGCCAGCTGGTAGGCGGCGAACCAGTGATTGCAGCCGGCGTTGCCGTAGGCGCGGCCATCGTCACCGAGGGTGATGCTCAGGTGGCTGTTATCAATCAATGGCCGCTCGCCTATCCACTCCACCTGATAGCTGTGTTCGGTCTGCAGATGTGGGCTGGGGCTGGCGCAGCCCAACAGGCTGGCACTCAGCAGGGCGATGGCGAGTCCGTGCTTCATGGGCGGTCCTACTCCTTGGCGATGCAGGCGGGGCATAGGTGTTGGGCATTGCGTTTGCGCCAGCCCAGTTCATTGATCCGCGCTTCGGCGGCGGGAGCCTGGGCCTTTTTACCGAGGGCCGCGTCCACGGCGAACTCGAAGTCCAGTTGGGCGTTGCAGCTGTCGCAGTTGACCTGCCAGTTGAAGATTGCCAACTCGCCAAATACCGGGCCGCTGGCTACGGCGACCCACTGGCCGCGAGGGTTGATCAGGTGGCGGACCTTTTCGGCATGCAGGCGCATGGACAGCTCGCGGCTGCCCTTGAGGCTGACCAGCAGGTCATCGCCGCTTTGCACCGAACCGCCATTGCCGGTGACCTGATAACGGCCAGGTGCCAGGGCGCGGCATTCGATCAGGGTGTGCTCGGGGTTGAGCAGGTTGTAGCGAAAATCGTGTTCGGCCATGAGTCCTCCAAATGTGCGCAAATGCTATCACGGGCCGGGAACAAGCTGATTGCTCGGCGTGCCGGCCA
>DASUOY010000156.1:0-4584 GCA_036276395.1 Pseudomonas sp. | reverse complement strand
CAGCCACAGGGCTTCGCGCAACAGGTCGACCGCGATCTCAGGGGTCATCTAGGTGCCTCCGAAACTGGCGGCCAGGGTGCCCATGATCAGCGCCCAGCCATCGATCAGGACAAACAGCATGATCTTGAACGGCAGGGAAACGATCAGTGGCGAGAGCATCATCATACCCATGGCCATGAGGATACTGGCCACCACCAGGTCGATGATCAGAAAGGGAATAAAGATCATAAAGCCGATCTGAAAGGCGGTTTTCAGCTCGGAGGTCACGAAGGCAGGCACAAGAATGGTCAGCGGCGCATCTTCCGCAGTGGCGATATCGGTACGCTTGGACAGACGCACGAACAGCTCAAGATCGCTTTCCCGGGTCTGCGACAGCATAAAGTTCTTGATCGGCCCTTCGGCCTTGAGGATCGCTTCCTGCGCCGGCATCTGCTCGTTCAGATAGGGTTGCAGCGCATCGCGGTTAATCTGCTCGAACACCGGCGCCATGATAAACATGGTCAGAAACAGCGCCATGCCAACCAGAATCTGATTCGAGGGCGCCTGCTGCAAGCCCAGGGCCTGACGCAGAATCGAGAAGACGATGATGATCCGGGTAAAGCTGGTCATCAGCATGACGAACGCAGGAATAAAGCTCAGCGCCGTCATGATCAAGAGGATCTGCAGGCTGACCGAATACTCCTGCTGCCCCTCGGTATCGGTGCTCAGGGTGATGGCCGAAATCGACAGGGGATTGCTGCCCTGCTGAATCAGCGAGCTGCCGGCCGGCGGATCTGCGGCGAAAGCCAGCGAGGCGCCCAGGCTTAGAACCAGCACCAGCAACAAACGCAACATCAGGATTTGTCCTTCTGATCCTTGCCCAACAGCTCCATCAGGCGCTGGGCGAACTCGGCCGAGGCGGGCTCGGCATCGGGAAGATGTACCGGCTCGGCCATCACATGCAGCGAGGTGATGCTGCCCGGGGTCAGCCCCAGGAGAACCTGCTCGCTGCCCACCTGCACCAGCACCAGACGGTCACGCGGCCCCAGGGCCTGGGTCGCGACTATCTTGATCACCTGGCCGCCACGCGGAACTATCTGCTGCACCCGGCGCAACAACCAGGCCAGGAGGAAAATCACCCCGATCACCAGCAGCAGGCCGAGCATCAATTGCACCAGCTGCCCGCCTAAGCCCGCCCCGGCAAGCGGGGTCGTGGCCTGCGCAACGGGCTCTGCGGCGAAGGCCGCGCTGGGCAGTAACAGGCCAGACCAAAGGAGCTTATGCATGGTCAGCGCAGCTTCTTGATGCGTTCGCTGGGGCTGATCACGTCAGTCAGGCGAATGCCGAACTTCTCGTTGACCACCACCACTTCGCCATGGGCGATCAGGGTGCCGTTGACCAGCACATCCAGCGGCTCACCGGCCAGACGATCCAGCTCGATCACCGAGCCCTGGTTGAGCTGCAGCAGGTTGCGAATGGTGATGTCGGTATTGCCCACCTCCATGGAGATGGATACCGGGATATCCAGGATCACATCGAGGTTCGGCCCATCCAGATTGACTGGCAGATTGGCCCTGGGCGCGCTATCGAACTCTTCCATGGCCGCACGTGGTGCGGCAGGGGCCGTATTGCTCGCCGCCAGCATGGCATCGATATCGTCCTGGCCGGCATCACCAGCCTCGGACAGCGCCGCCGCCCATTCATCGGCAAGCGCCTGCTCTTCAGGGGAGGTGGCTTCGTTTTCGTTTTCGTCTGCCATCGTAGGTCCTCGGCTGGCGTTAAATGGGGGGATTAGCGGTTACGCTCAATGGGGCCAAGCACCTGCAAAGCCAGCTTGCCTTTGTGGGCCCCCATCTTGACGTTGAATGAGGGCACGCCGTTGGCGCAAAGCACCACGTTTTCCGGCAGTTCCACCGGTATCACATCACCGGGCTGCATATGCAGAATGTCGCGCAGCTTGAGCTGACGACGGGCAACAGTCGCGCCCAGGGGCACGCTGACGCCGAGAATGTCTTCACGCAGCGCCTTGATCCAGCGCTCGTCCTGATCGTCCACATCGGATTGGAAGCCGGCATCGAGCATCTCGCGAATCGGCTCGATCATCGAATAGGGCATGGTGATATGCAGGTCGCCGCCGCCACCATCCAGTTCGATATGGAAGGTGGACACCACTATCACTTCGCTTGGGCTAACGATGTTGGCCAGCGCCGGGTTCACCTCCGAGTTGACATACTCGAAGTTGATATCCATCACCGCGTGCCAGGCCTCGCGCAAGTCGATAAAGGCCTGGTCCAGCACCATGCGCACCACGCGCAGCTCGGTCGGGGTAAATTCGCGGCCTTCGATCTTGGCATGCCGGCCATCGCCACCGAAGAAGTTGTCCACCAGCTTGAACACCAGCTTGGCGTCGAGAATGAACAGCCCGGTGCCGCGCAGCGGCTTCATCTTCACCAGGTTGAGGCTGGTCGGCACATAGAGCGAGTGCACATACTCACCAAACTTCATCACCTGCACGCCGCCCACGGCCACATCGGCGGAACGGCGCAGCAGGTTGAACATGCTGATGCGGGTATAGCGGGCAAAACGCTCGTTGATCATTTCCAGGGTGGGCATGCGCCCACGGACGATGCGATCCTGGCTGGTCAGGTCATATTGCTTGACGCTACCGGGCTCCACCTCATCTTCGGTATCGACCAAGCCATCATCGACGCCATGCAACAGCGCATCGATCTCATCCTGGGAAAGCAGGTCTTGCACAGCCATCGTCGGCTCCCGGTTACTGCAACACGATATTGGTGAACAGCACTTGCTCGACCGCCAGCTTGCCGGTTTCCTTCTCGGCCAACTCCTGCACGCTGGCAGTGGCCTGCTGGCGCAGCATTTCCTTGCCCACCGGGGTCATGAGCGCGCCAAAGTCCTGGCTGGAAAACAGCATCACCAGGCGATTGCGCAGCACCGGCATATGCACCTTGAGGGCATCCAGGGCGACCTGATCGCGGGCCATCAAGGCCACGCTGACCTGCATATAACGGGCCCTGCCCTGATGGTTGAAGTTGACCACGAAGGCCGGCACCATCTCCTCGTAGATCGCCTTCTGCTTGACCGGCACCGCCGGCTCTGCAGCGGTCTGCGCCTCGGCATCGGGCACACTGCTGCCCTTGCTCAGCAAAAACCAAGTAGCGCCCACCGATATACCTACGACCAAGAGCACCACTGCGACTATCAGAATAATCAGTTTCAGCTTGCCGGCCGGTTTCGCCTCGGCATTTGCCGGGGCCTGCGCTGCTTCTTTCTTAGCCATGCCAATAATCCGACGCTATTCGGCGTTTTATCAATTTTCAAAGGGTTAGGAGCAAGTGTTATGCCAGCCTGTGATCTGCCACCACCCAGCCAAGACTCAGGCAGCATGGGTATTTATGCAGGTACAGGCAATGCCCATGACTCGCCCCAAACAAATTCGCCCGCCTCCACGGATGGAGGCGGGCGAATTAGAGTTTAGTTCAGCGCGCCAGGCAACTACAGCAGCACACGCCCTAGGCGTAGTAATCGACCAGACCGCGACCAGCCCTCAGCGTCGCATTCGGCGACTCACTGGCACCTGTTCGAAGCCCATCCTCGCTACCGAGCAACTCGCCAGCGCCACCTGAGCGCCCCTTGCCTTCACCGTCCTGCCCCTGCCCCTGCCAGCCACGGTTGAGTGACTGGTCGGAGACGTTGACATCCAGCAGGTTCATGCCCTGCTGAGCAAACAGCTCGCGCAAGCGGTGCATCTGCGCATCCAGCGCGTCGCGCACGCCGGCGTTGGGGCTGGCGAAGGTTACCTGGGTCTGATCCTGGTTGACGCTGATACGCACCTCCAAACGCCCCAGTTCGGCCGGATCCAGTTGGATCTCGGCAGATTTCAGGTTCTGGCTGGACATCAGCATGACCCGATCGACCACTGCCTCGCTCCAAGCGCCCTGCTGCATGGGCAGCGGCTGCCCACCCAGCAACGGCGTTCGCGCGGAGAGCGAATGTTGCTGGCCGATGGCCTGACTCAGGGCATTGAGCTTGCCGACGAAGTTCTCCGCCGAGTTTTGCCCAGTGCTCTCCTTGAGCGCCTCCAGCCCCTTGGCGCTCAAGGCTTCCAATGGCAGGTCGGACAGCTCCAGCGATTCCTCGCTCAGCGGCTGCGCCTCTTCAAGCAAGCGGCTGGCCAACATGCTCTGCCCCGGGCTCTGCGCCGCGTTTTGTGCCGCCGGATTCAGCTGACTGTGCAACGTGGCATGGTCGATCTTGGCATTTTCCTTGGCACCCATTTCCAGCGCCATGCGCACTGCCGGCAACTGGTTCAAGGCATCCAGTTCAGGATCGAAACTGGCCTCGGTCATGGCCGCAGGCCCCGAACTGCTCAGATCACCGCTCGTCACCAGCAGAGGCTCCGGCTCCGACTCAGTACCCGGCACCACCTCCAGGGGGGCCTCTTCGACCGGCAGCTCACCAGTCATCCCCAGCAGCAACAGAGGATCCAGCACCGCCCCCTCGACCGCAGGCTCACTCGGCAAAGCCTTGCCGCTATCGGCAAGTTCGGGTTGCGCGGCGGCAGTCATCGCCTGCGGATTTTCT
>DASUOY010000155.1:0-4172 GCA_036276395.1 Pseudomonas sp. | reverse complement strand
CCGGCTTGACCGTAATAGGCTGACGCTTACCCGCGCTGTCTTTGGCTATATAGAGCGGCTGCGGCGCATTACCGGATTTCAGGCTGACCTCGAAGTCGTCGGCCCCCGAACCACTGCTCTTCAGGTTGAATTTCCACAGATTGCCACTCAGATCACCGGCGAACACTTCGTCGATATAGATATGCCCGTCATCATCGGTGGCATAGACAAAGGATGGGCTGGACAGGCCACCGGTGGCAGCGCCCGCGCGCACCTTGTTTACCGCGCCACTTTCCAGATCGACGATAAACAGCACCGAGTCGTCGCTGCTGCTGCCGTGGCCATTACCGAAAATCGCCACCCACTCGCCGTCCTTCATGCGCCCGACCAGGGGCTCGCTGTAGTTAAAGCCCAAGTCGGCATCGTCCTTAATTTCCCAAAGGATCTTGCTGGCATCAAAACCGCCAGCACTGGTATTGGTCACATCAAGGGCGAATACGCTTTTGCCGCCGGCACCCAGACTGCCCAGCAGCACTGAACTCCACTTGCCATCTAGCACGGCGTCGCGCACCTGCAGTTTGCCGTCGACAAAATAACGGTGGCTGTAGTCGCTGGCCGCCAGCTGCTTCACGTTAGGCAGCACCGCGTTGGGCATATAGGCAAACAGTTCCCGCCCGTTATTGGCATTGAAGGCATGCAGGAAGCCATCGTTGGCGCCGACGAACAAGGTCGGTGCACGGCTGGCCTTGCTCGCCACAAAGGCGCTATAGGTCTGCGAGCCAGGCTTGGGTACACGCCCCTCATAGCCCCAGTTCTGCTTGTTGGCGATCACCAGGGTCGAGTTGACGATATCCCCCAGCAGAGTGCTGCGTGCGCGGTATTTAAGCCCCGCCGGAGCCTCGTTGCTCTTAACGCCCATCAGGTAGTCGAACAGCGCCTGATTGTTATTGAAATGCGCGCGCATCTCGTTGGACAGGCTGCTCCAGGTGAGGTCGACGCCGCTATTGGCGGCACTCACGCCAGTATGGGAAAACAGCCTCCGACCACTGGCCGTCATCTGACTGCCAGCATCCCAAACCTGACTAAAGGTGATACCGGTACTGGTCTGGATCGGGCGCTTGGCCAGCAGTTTGCCGGACCAATCCGCGCTGCTGAAGAATGCATCATAAACCAGGGTATCTTCATCGAAACGACGCGCATTGGGTACCGCGGCAGTATTGGAGCCAACCCGCGAAGCGATGGAGCTAAGGGTTTCACTTAATGCATTGGCAAAAGCCGTTGGATCCTGGGCGCTGAAGAACCCGCCGTGACCATTGACCGATGCGTGCAGCAGGTCATCGATCTTGGCCGCGTTGCTGCTTGCAGGATCGGCCCAACTTATCGCATCACCGGTTTTGACCGCGGCAAAAGCGTCCTCGGCATCGACCGAACCGCTGACCCCAAGCCCCACCCCGAAGGTCACCATATGCTGCCAAAAAGCCGGATTATCGGGCGAAGTCGCGACCCGATTGTCTAAATCTTCATACAGATCGCGCTTCCAGTAATGCATGGCCACATCGGCCAGGGTGTTCGAGTGATCGTCTTTAAAGGGGGACACCGCTTTATAGAGGAAGGATGCACCATCTACACCGCTGATCTTCTCGCCATTGGTGTTGTCGATATTTTTATCTTTTGTGCTGTCCACCGGATCGCCGTTCCAGTAACCATCGGTGGTGAGGATGGTGTAGCTCTGCCGGCAGGCATACTCCTCACCACCTTTCTCGCCCGGCGTGCTACTCCAGGGACCACGCGAATCGGTACGCGAATAGTACTTCCCGGCATCATCCAGCGCCCGACGCAGGGGGGTCGAGCCGTCGGCCTGGGTCGCAAACAACCAATCATAGAAATCACTACGTCCGGTGCCGACAAAATTGCGCACCCCGCGCACCAGGGTATTGGTGCTCTTGTTATCTACTGTCTTACCGGTCAGGTTAAGCGCGCCATAACCGACCCGAATATCCCCCGGCTGCTCATAGAAGGCCTGACTGACCCCGGCCTTGGCCGCCATCATGCGGGTCCGGTAATAGGAAAACCAGTTGGCGAAATTCTGCTGCTGATCCGCGCTGACCGTGCGCTCGGTATAGCAATTGTCCAGACGGGTGTCGCTGGCACAACCCGAGGCGTTGTTGAACTCATGATAGAAGGCCGCAACTCCACCGGTACTGGCACCAATAGCAAACCCACGGTAAGTGCGATCACTGATGCACTGCCCCCGCCAGTTTGTCTGCAAACATACCCAACTACTGGCCGCATAGTAGTCATCCATGATGGCCATATAGTTGCTGCTCAAATCCACCGCATCGCCGCCGGCATAGCCATCGATCCAGGCTGCGGTAAAGGAGGAATTGGCAAAGCGCTGGCCATCACTTTTGATCGGAGGCAGATAGGTTGCGCCCGGGTCGAAATAGCTTTTGTTCAGATGATTGGAAGTCAGGTAATTACGCGAACTTTTCGAGCAGAAATGGGTATTGGTGCCGACGTAGGTCCCCTGCCCCGTACACTCCGCCAGGTTGTACCACTGGCCGCTCGGCTCCATATAGGAGGGACGCAGGTCATCCGGCATAAAGCCCCAGCGCATCGATCCGGAGTCGTCGAGCAGAAACATGATATTCGGCTCGACCTGCCCGCCCAGGCTAAGGGGCGTCTGCGATGGCGCAAAGGCCCAGGCGGTCTGAGCAACGCCGGCCGTCAACAAGGCACTTAGAAGCAAGCGGGCAATATAGGCAGCAGTTCCGGCTTTCATCTCAAACTCCTTGATCAGTTTTGCCCACGAATGGCGACTGCCACCGTGGAGCGCAGGCGAACTTCCACCTCACCGCTACCAAAACCGCGGGCCTCGACATTAAACAGAAAGGTACGACTCAGGCAGTCAAAGGCCCGATCTTCAGCAATGGAACCGTCGGTTTCGCAGATAAATGACGCACCACTGCCTGTGTCGCCATAGAAGTTACTGACCGTACAGGTAGGCGGCTGCGGGGTGCTCTGCAGATTGCTTGGCACCGTCCACTGCGCCGCGGTCAAGGTCGGGCAATCGGTGGTGGTGGTAAACAGGCTGGTCGGATCGGCACTAGCCTCAACCTGTGCTCGCACATGCGCTTCACCTACCCGCAGAGCCGCTTCGGCAGCCTGGAACGCCGTGTTGTAATCCCGGGTGCCGCCCACCATGCGCTCTTGCAAGGTACTGCCGGAAATCGACGCCAGACCAATCATGGTCAGCAACAGAAGCATAACCAGGCAGACCAGGAGCACGACGCCGCGCTGCTGTTTAATCGGCATAAAGGGCCTCATCAATCGATACGGTTGCGCAAGGCAACCACGGTGCGGTAGACCTGACGCAGCCGGCCATCGGCCGCAACGGCGGCGCCGTCGAAGGTCAGGCTCTGGGACTCGGCGCCAGCAGTCTGGCCATCGGCAACCAACAGCAACTCGAAGCTCAGGGTGCGCACATCACCCCAACGATTGGCCGCCTCGACCTCGGCGGCCGTCATGTACTGCAGTACCGCGGTGCGGTTGCCGCCAGTCACTCCATAGCGCACCCGCATGGACTCGACGCCATCGACGATTTCCTCGGCCACACCACTCACCGTATTGCGCACAAACAAGGCGCGCACGGCCTGGCCATTGCTGGCGGTTCTGCCAGTCTCGGCCACGTAATAGGCTTTGTGCTCAAAACCTATAACTCGGGCCGGGCTTACAAACTCGATCTCGTCAAACTTAAAACCGCCGCAATCGGCGGTCTTGCTGTTGCTACCTGCTGAGTGAACCAGGGTCGGTTCCGGCGCATTGGCATTGGGCTTATTGGTAATGCGGATCAGCACCGCCTTTTCCATATCGGCAATCATCACCACGTTATTCTGCTGCATGCTCGGGCAATAGGCGGTGACCTTGACATTGGCATTCTTGCCAGGCGCCAGCACCTCATCGTCGGTCAGGAAGGCGTCACAATCATCGTTGCGAAACAGGTAAACCTCATCGCTGCCAGCCAGCCCCAAATCACCGGAAGCCCCCGTGCTGCGTTTGCCCCAGACCGGTCGATTCATGCCCGCCCAGTCCGCCGGATCGGCATTGCTGGCCACCACACAGATCTGCTCTTCCGGCATGCGAATGCCCATACCGACCCCCGCCGGGCGCGCCTGCGCAGCCAGGTACTGCAG
>DASUOY010000154.1:0-5509 GCA_036276395.1 Pseudomonas sp. | reverse complement strand
CAGAATGGCGTGTGGCCGCTTGCGCAACTCATTGAGCAACGCTTTGAGACGCTTCTCAAAATCACCACGGTATTTGGTACCTGCCAGCAAAGCACCCAGATCCAGGGAGTAGACCACACTACTGGCCAGCAGATCAGGCACCTGGTTATCGACGATACGCTTGGCCAGCCCCTCGGCAATCGCGGTTTTACCCACGCCCGCCTCACCGACCAGCAGGGGATTGTTCTTGCGGCGCCGGGCAAGAATCTGCGCGACTCGCTCGACCTCCAACTCACGCCCAACCAGCGGATCGATACGCCCCTGCCGGGCTAACTCATTGAGGTTGCTGGCATAGGCATCCAGAGGATTACTGGATGAAGAGGACTCACCACCCTCGTCGTCCTGCATTTCCTGCTCGGTTTCGGAATGGCCGCCATGGCCCGGCACCTTGGAGATGCCATGGGCGATAAAGTTGACCACATCGATACGGGCGACACTCTGCTGCTTGAGCAGAAACACCGCCTGACTTTCCTGCTCGCTGAATATGGCCACCAGCACATTGGCGCCAGTGACTTCACGCTTGCCAGAGCTTTGCACATGAAATACGGCGCGCTGCAACACCCGCTGGAAACCCAGAGTCGGCTGGGTTTCAC
The DNA here is from genome assembly GCA_036276395.1 of Pseudomonas sp. Taxonomy (GTDB): domain Bacteria; phylum Pseudomonadota; class Gammaproteobacteria; order Pseudomonadales; family Pseudomonadaceae; genus Aquipseudomonas. The sequence goes on along the minus strand of DASUOY010000154.1, from coordinate 4,877 downwards.
GCTCTTCATCATGCGCAGGAATCAACGGCGTGGTGGAGTCGATAAACTCCTGCAGATCATGCCGCAGTTTGTCGAGGTTGGCGCCGCACGCGCGCAACACGCTTGCAGCGGCCTCATTATCCAGTAGGGCCAGCAGGAGATGCTCAACCGTCATAAATTCATGACGCTTGGTGCGAGCCTCCTTGAAGGCAAGATTGAGGGTGACTTCGAGCTCTCGATTTAACATAGCTTCACCTCATGCCCAAGTGGCCGGCGTTAACCGTCCTTCTCTATTTCACAGAGTAGCGGATGCTGGCTCTCTCTCGCATATTGATTCACCTGCATGGCCTTGGTTTCGGCGATATCGCGGGTAAACACCCCACACACCGCCCGCCCCTCTGTATGGACGGTCAGCATGATCTTGGTCGCCATCTCCCGATTCAGGCTGAAAAACACCTCAAGCACCTCGACCACAAAATCCATGGGCGTGTAGTCATCATTAAACAAGACCACTTTATACATGGGGGGCGCCTGCAATGCCGGCTTGGATTCCTGAACGGCTAGGCCGAAGGAATCGTCCTCATGCGTCGCGGGGCGATCCTGATTAAATGTTAGTCGAATCTGGCTGCTTGCATGCATGGCGAATAGGGTTCGTTAGTGGGTCAATAGTAGGTGCTAGACAGAGTTTGAACGGCTTCTCAGCCAGTTGCAGCATTGCCTTGACTAACGGCAAAACAGTGTTACAAACAATAAATACCCTGTCATGGGTATAAGGAGTTCCACGTCAGCGGCCTTTAGCCAGTGATCCAGTGGAATTTAAGTGGATGATACTCCAGTGATGGAGTCCTTTGCAGAGGGATATCAGCATGCTCAGCGGTAAGGTCAAGTGGTTCAACAACGCCAAAGGCTATGGATTCATCCTGGCCGACGGCCGAGATGAGGACCTGTTCGCCCATTACTCGGCGATCCAGATGGACGGCTATAAAACGCTGAAAGCTGGGCAGCCAGTAAGCTTCGATATTATTCAAGGTCCTAAAGGACTCCACGCCGTAAACATCAGCGCGGCCACCACCGCCAGTGAAGCACCTGCAGCAGTCAAGCAAAGCCAGGGCTCGACGGTTGAAGTCTGATTATCTGGGCAATTAATCGCCCATAAAAAAGGCCGGTCAATTGACCGGCCTTTCTTTTAGCGCTGTTCAGCTCACATGTGAGAGATCAGGGCATCGCCAAACGCCGAGCAAGACAGCAGCTTAGCGCCATCCATCAGTCGCTCGAAGTCATAGGTCACGGTCTTGGCACCAATGGCGCCGTTGGTGCCCTTGATGATCAGATCGGCCGCTTCAACCCAGCCCATGTGGCGCAGCATCATTTCCGCGGAGAGGATCAGCGAACCCGGGTTCACTTGGTCCTTGCCAGCGTACTTAGGCGCGGTGCCATGGGTCGCTTCGAACATGGCCACGGTGTCGGACAGGTTCGCGCCAGGCGCGATACCGATACCACCGACTTCGGCCGCCAGGGCGTCGGACAGGTAGTCGCCATTGAGGTTCAGGGTGGCGATCACATCGTATTCGGCCGGGCGCAGCAGAATCTGCTGCAGCATGGCGTCGGCGATGGCGTCTTTAACGATGACGTTCTTGCCGGTGCGCGGGTTCTTGAACTGCATCCAAGGACCGCCATCGAGCAGGGTCGCGCCGAATTCTTCAGCGGCAATCTCGTAGGCCCACTCTTTGAAGGCACCTTCGGTGAACTTCATGATGTTGCCTTTGTGCACGATGGTCAGCGAGTCACGGTCGTTATCGACCACATACTGCAGAGCCTTGCGCGCCAGGCGCTTGGTGCCTTCCTTGGAAACCGGCTTGACGCCGATACCGCAATCCTGGTCGAAACGGATCTTGGTGACGCCCATTTCTTCTTTCAGGAATTTGATGACCTTCTCGGCTTCCGGCGAACCAGCCTTCCACTCGATACCGGCGTAGATGTCTTCCGAGTTCTCGCGGAAGATGGTCATGTCGACGTCACCAGGCTTTTTCACCGGGCTCGGCACGCCTTCGAACCAGCGCACCGGGCGCAGGCAGACGTACAGGTCAAGCTGCTGACGCAGTGCAACGTTCAGAGAGCGGATGCCACCACCGACTGGAGTGGTCAGCGGGCCCTTGATGGAAACGACGTAGTCTTTGACCGCATCCAGGGTTTCCTGAGGCAACCAGGTGTCCTGGTCATAAACCTGAGTGGCTTTCTCGCCAGCGTAAACTTCCATCCAGGAGATCTTGCGCTCACCGCCGTAGGCTTTCTGGACGGCAGCATCAACGACCTTGATCATGACCGGGCTGATATCGACACCGATACCATCACCCTCAATGAACGGGATGATCGGATTGTTCGGTACGTTCAAAGACATGTCGGCATTGACGGTGATTTTGTCACCGGTTGCTGGCACCTGGATCTTTTGGTATCCCATGCTGGACTCCGTTGCTTTGTGGTCTGACATTCAAACGCGCAGATGACGCGCTAAATGGGTCTTTATTGGGTCTCGGAAAGGCGAAGTATTTTTGTAGTTTTTCTACAGAAAGTCACGCACTTTATCCACCGAAAACATTGTTCATAGGCACTCTTGCAGGCATCCAGGCAGTCACCTGAACCCTCATGTAGTCAAACTACAAGACCGCTACAAAGTGCCTTCTGCAAGACGGTTTCATCCTAGCAGCTCACTGCTTAATTGCCCCGAGTATCACTGCACAATCCTACTGCGGCCATGATCGCAGACCGGCCCAAGGAGCTCCCCATGCGTTTCACCCCCCACGTCACAGTCGCCACCGTTATCGAAAACCAAGGCCGCTTTTTGCTGGTAGAGGAAATGGCCGATAACCGCGCCGTATTTAATCAGCCCGCGGGCCACTTGGAAGCCGACGAAAGTCTGATACAGGCCGCATTACGCGAAACCCTGGAAGAAACCGGCTGGGATGTCGAGTTGACGGGGGTAACCGGCATTTACCTGTATACCGCCCCAAGCAACGGCGTGACCTACCAGCGCGTATGCTTTGCCGCCAAAGCGCTGCAGCAGCGCCCCGACCACCCCCTGGACAAAGGCATTATCGGCCCACGCTGGCTGACCCGCGATGAGCTGGCCGCGCAACCCGAACGCTGGCGTAGCGAGCTGGTACTGCGCTGCATCGATGACTACCTTAACGGCCAATGTTTCCCATTGACCTTGATCCGCGATTAACGGCCGAACCGTTGCGCCTGCTAGAATCGCGCTCTTTTCACACCTGTGCCCAGTATCCCCATGCAAGATCCAACTGCTAAGCGCGTCATAGTCGGCATGTCCGGCGGCGTCGACTCCTCCGTTTCCGCCCTGTTGCTGCTTGAGCAGGGGTATCAGGTCGAAGGCCTGTTTATGAAAAACTGGGACGAAGACGACGGCACCGAGTACTGCACTGCCATGGCCGACCTGGCCGACGCCCAGGCCGTGTGCGACAAAATCGGCATCAAGCTGCACACCGCCAACTTCGCTGCCGAGTACTGGGACAACGTGTTCGAGCACTTCCTGGCCGAATACAAGGCCGGACGCACGCCCAACCCGGACATCCTGTGCAACCGCGAGATCAAGTTCAAAGCCTTTCTCGACTACGCACTACTGCTCGGCGCCGACCTGATCGCCACCGGGCACTACGTGCGCCGCCGCGACAGTGATGGGCGTACCGAACTGCTCAAGGGCCTGGACCCGAACAAGGACCAGAGCTACTTCCTGCACGCGGTGGGCGGCGAGCAGATCGCCAAGACCCTGTTCCCGGTTGGCGAGTTGGAAAAACCAGCGGTGCGCGCCATCGCCGAGAAATACGACCTGGCCACCGCGAAGAAGAAAGACTCCACCGGCATCTGCTTTATCGGTGAACGCCGCTTCAGCGACTTCCTCAAGCAGTACCTGCCAGCCCAGCCGGGCAATATCGAAACCACTGAGGGCGAAGTCATCGGTCGCCACCACGGCCTGATGTACCACACCATCGGCCAGCGCCAGGGCCTGGGCATCGGCGGCTTGAAAGATGCCAGCGACGAGCCCTGGTACGTGCTGCACAAGGACCTCACGCGCAACGTGCTGGTGGTCGGTCAGGGCAATGAACACCCCTGGCTGTTCTCCCGCGCCCTGCTCGCCTCGGACATCTATTGGGTCAACCCCATCGACCTGAGCAGTCCGCGCCAACTGACCGCCAAGGTGCGTTACCGCCAAGGCGATCAAGCCTGCACCCTGGAAAAAACCACCAGCGGCTACCGCGCCACCTTCGCCATGCCACAACGAGCGGTCACCCCCGGCCAGTCCGTAGTGTTCTATGACGGCGAAATCTGCCTGGGCGGCGGCGTGATTGAAGTAGCCGAGCCCTGGAGCAGCAAGGACGCGCAGCCATGAGCCCGACACAGGAACAACTGATTGCCCTGGGCGCGGTCTTCGAAGCGGCGGTACTGGTGGACAAACTGGCCCGCACCGGCCAAGTCGGGGAACCCGCGGTGGCCTGCCTGATTGGCAGCCTGCTGGTACGCGACCCGAAAACCACGCTGGACGTGTATGGCGGCAACGACCTCAACCTGCGCGATGGCTATCGTGCCCTGGTCAGCACCCTGGAGCGCAACCCCGCCAGCCTGCAACGCGACCCACTGCGCTACGCCCTGGCCCTGCTGTCGCTGGAGCGTCAACTGGACAAGCGCGGCGACATGCTGCAGGTGATGGGCAGCCGCCTCGATCAGGTTCAGCAGCAGGTCGAACATTTCGGCCCGACTCACGAAAACGTGATCGCCAACTGCGGCAGCCTGTACCAGGACACCATCAGCACCTTCCGCCAGCGCATCCAGGTGCAGGGCGATGTGCGCCATCTGCAGCAAGCGGGCAATGCCGCGAAAATCCGTGC
>DASUOY010000153.1:0-6150 GCA_036276395.1 Pseudomonas sp. | reverse complement strand
TGAACACCTTCACCCCGGTCGGCACCGCGATCAGCATGGTGGCGTACATAAAGAACAGCTCGCCGGTCAGCGGACTGCCGACGGTGAACATATGGTGCGCCCACACGATAAACGACAGAAAAGCGATCGAGGCGGTGGCGTAAACCATCGAGGTGTAGCCGAACAGCGGCTTGCGCGCGAAGGCCGGGATGATCGCACTGACCGCACCGAACGCCGGCAGGATCATGATGTACACCTCGGGGTGGCCGAAGAACCAGAACACGTGCTGGAACAGCACCGGGTCACCGCCGCCGGAGGCGCTGAAGAAGCTGGTGCCGAAGTGCACGTCCATCAGCATCATGGTTACGCAACCGGCCAGTACCGGCATCACCGCGATCAGAAGGAAGGCAGTGATCAGCCAGGTCCAGACGAACAGCGGCATCTTCATCAGGGTCATGCCGGGGGCGCGCAGGTTGAGGATGGTGGCGACCACGTTGATCGCCCCCATGATCGAACTGATTCCCATCAGGTGTACGGCGAAGATAAAGAAGGTCACGCTTTCCGGCGCATAGGTGGTCGACAGCGGGGCGTAGAAGGTCCAACCGAAGTTGGGTCCGCCGCCTTCCATAAACAGGGTGCTGACCAGCATGCTGAACGCGGCCGGGAGCAGCCAGAAGCTGAAGTTGTTCATCCGTGGCAGGGCCATGTCCGGCGCGCCGACCATCAGCGGAATCATCCAGTTGGCCAGGCCGACGAAGGCCGGCATTACCGCGCCGAAGACCATGATCAGACCGTGCATGGTGGTCATCTGGTTGAAGAATTCCGGCTGCACTATCTGCAGGCCGGGTTGGAACAACTCGGCACGAATCACCATGGCCATGCTGCCGCCAAGCAGGAACATGGCGAAGCTGAACCACAGGTACATGGTGCCGATGTCTTTGTGGTTGGTGGTCAACACCCAGCGCATCAGGCCTTTGGCCGGGCCGTGGTGATGGTCATGTCCGGCATGACCGTGGTCGATCACTGCACTCATGTCCTTACTCCTGAGCCTGTTTGAACGCGAGGATGTCTTTCGGCGTGACCATGTCGCCCACCGCATTGCCCCAGGCATTGCGTTCGTAGGTGATGATGGCGGCGATATCGACTTCCGAGAGTTGCTTGCCGAAGGCGGCCATGGAGGTGCCCGGCTTGCCGTTGACCACTATGCCGATATGGCCGGCGGCCGGGCCGGTGGCGATGGCCGAGCCCTTGAGGGCCGGGAACATCGGCGGCAGGCCTTCGCCGGTGGGCTGGTGACAGGAGGCGCAATTGGTCTGGTAGGACTTCTCGCCACGGGCCATCAGCTCGTCCATGGTCCACTCTTTAGTGGTCAGCTCGCGTTCGGCGGCCGCTGCCGTCTTGCGTTCGGCCAACCAGGCGGCGTAGTCCTCTTTCGACTTGGCCTCGACCACCACCGGCATAAAGCCGTGATCCTTGCCGCACAGCTCGGTGCACTGGCCGCGGTAGATGCCGGGTTCGTCGATGCGTGTCCAAGATTCGTTGATAAAGCCGGGGATGGCATCCTTCTTCACCGCCAGCGCCGGCACCCACCAGGAGTGGATCACGTCGGCGGCGGTGATCAGGAAGCGCACCTTGGTGCCCACCGGCACCACCAGCGGCTCATCGACCTCCAGCAGGTAGTGCTCGCCCTTCTCGGCCTTGTTGTCGATCTGCGCCTTGGGCGTGGTCAGGTTGCTGAAGAACTCGACGTCTTCACCCAGGTATTTGTAGTGCCACTTCCATTGGTAGCCGGTGACCTGGATATCCAGCTCCGACTCGCTGGAGTCGTAGATCTCCAGCAGGGTCTTGGTCGCGGGTATCGCCATCAGGATCAGGATGAGCAGCGGTACCACGGTCCAGAGGATCTCTACCGTGGTGCTTTCATGGAAGTGCGCGGGTTCTTGGCCGGTGGAGCGGCGGTGGACGAGCATCGACCAGAACATGGCACCGAACACGATCACGCCGATCACGACGCAGATCCAGAAGATGGTCATGTGCAAGTCGAATACTGAGCGGCTGACCTCGGTGGCACCGGGCGTCATATTGATGCCCCAGCCGGCGTGAGCCGAGCTGAATACCAACCACAGCAGGAGGCCCATCCAAACTCGTGGATGTCGCATCATTGCGGGTTCCCCTTATGATTCTTGTTATCCCGCCGGATCAGCCTGAAGCCAAGGTGTCGAGCATTCAAATGTGGCTGAACGCTAGCAACAGCTCTCCATGCCAAGGCTGCTCCGGTGTTGTCAGGTACTGCCTTTCGAGTTCGAGTATAGACAGGGACTTGCACCTGGCAACGCGAAAGCCGAAATGCTTCGCTTAACCCGGCAGCCCTGGCGCAGGCCGCGACGGCTGTGCGCTGGGCAGGGATGGCGCTGCAGCCATATAGCTGGTGCGCATAACAATTAAATAAATATGACAATTAGGTCTTAGCGGCGACGCTCAGCCAGCTAAGGTTCACGCCCATGTCCTCACTATAGGAGTAGTCATGAACACCCCTGCCTTGCACGAGTTGATCCAGCGCGCCCACCAGCATGAGGCCGCCAGTGGCGAGCTGGCGCGCCAACTGGAAAGCCATCTGACCAGCCTGCACCCGTCTATCCGCCTGCCCAGTGCCGACAGCCTCGGCGTGTTGCTGCGCTTTGTCGTGGCTTATATCGAGCAGGTGCCCGAGGTACTGGAGGCGGCCAATCAGGTGGCGCGGGAAGCCGGCATCGAAGCGCAGATCAAGCCGGTATTGAAGGTGGCCGAGCAGTTCTTTCTGCAGCCGCCGGCGTTGATGGCGGGGCACAACGGCCTCGAAGGCCTGCTCGATGAGGCCTATCTGGCCCATCGCCTGGTCGAGGAGGTCAATGATCGCTATATCAAGCACCTGGGCCAGCCGCTGATTCCGCTGGATACCACGGTGGCCAACCTGATCGCCCATCAGCTGATCGGCGAGCCGTTCGCCAACCAGCTGGATGAGGCGGTGCACCATGCGGTGGACGGCATGCTCGACGACGCCAGTTTTGCCCAGGATTCGGTGCAGGCCTATCGCGCGCGGTTGAACGACCCGCACACCGAGGCGGCCTGGCAGCGCTGGCCGTGCCTGTCGCGTCAGCTGGGGGTGGAGCTGCAGCTGGATGAAACCCGCGCCGCTGGCTAGCGACGCGGGCTCTGGCAGAGCGCGTGCGACTGCCGGCTAGCTGCTCGGCAGGTAGCGCGCGCGCGGCGTGGCCATGGGCAGCGGGCCGTCGCCGATCAGGCGGAATTCGCCCTTCTCTGCGTCGTAGGCCTTGATCTCGCTGGTCTCGATGTCATACACCCAGCCGTGAATAAACAGCTGGGCGCTGGCCAGCTTGGCGGCCACCGAGGGGTGGGTGCACAGGTGGTTGAGCTGGGCCACCACGTTCTCCTCGGTGAGGATGCCCAGGGTGTTGTGATCGGCGCAGCCGCAGTTTTCCGCCACCACGGTTTTCGCCACTTCGGCATGGCGTAGCCAGGCCTTGACCGTGGGCATGCGCTCCAGGGTTTGCGGGTCGAGCACGGCCTTCATCGCGCCGCAGTCGGAATGTCCGCAGATGATGATGTGCTGCACGCCGAGGGCCATCACCGCGTACTCGATGGCGGTGGAAACCCCGCCCATCATCTGCCCATAGGGCGGTACCACGTTGCCGACGTTGCGGGTGACGAACAGGTCGCCGGGATCGCTCTGGGTGATCAGTTCGGGAACGATGCGCGAGTCGGCGCAGGTGATAAACATGGCGCGCGGCGTCTGTTGATGGGCGAGTTTCTTGAACAACGCCTGCTGCTGCGGGAACACCTCTTGGCGAAAGCGCTGAAAGCCTTCGACGATACGTTGCAAGGCTTGTTCTGCGCTTTCCGTGGCGCTGTTGATCTGCTGTTGTTGCTTATCCATGGGGCCAACCTCAAAACGGCGGGAGTCGAATTTTGCGGGCTCGGTGGCCTGCGCCGAGTGAACCGGCGCAGACCCATACAGGACTGCCGCCAGCCGGGCGAAGTCACAGCGAGCCTGCCGCGGCCAGTCGGCAGCGGGGATACACTGCATGTTGTAAAGTCTGCGCCCACGAGGGCAATCAGTCATTACTGCCAGGCGCGCGGCGCCCCCCGGCCTGGCAGCCAAGGAGTCGTTCGATGAAGACAGTACTGGTAACCGGCGCTTCGGCCGGGTTTGGCGAGGCCATCTGCCGCAGGATGCATGCCGATGGCTATCGGGTGATTGGCGCGGCCCGGCGCGCCGACAAGCTTGCCGCGTTGCAGGCCGAGCTGGGCGAGCGCTTCGTGGCGGTGGTGATGGATGTCACCGATAAGGCTTCGATCGAGCAGGCCTTCCAGACGATTTTCCAGCAGGTCGAAGGCATCGATATCCTGGTCAACAACGCCGGCCTGGCCCTGGGTGTCGAGCGCGCCCACCAGGCCAGCGCGGCCAACTGGGAGCGCATGATCGCCACCAACGTCAGCGGCCTGGCCCTGGTTACCCATCAGGTGCTGCCGCGCATGGTGGCGGCCAACCAGGGGCTGATTATCAATATGGGTTCCATCGCCGGCACGGTTCCCTACCCGGGTGGCAACGTCTATGGCGCGACCAAGGCCTTCGTCAAACAGTTCAGTCTCAACCTGCGCGCGGACCTGGCCGGCAGCAAGGTGCGGGTGAGCAATATCGAGCCGGGCCTGTGCTCGGGCACCGATTTCTCCATGGTGCGCCTGGATGGCAATGCCGAGGCGGTGGCCGCGCTGTACAAGGATGTCGAGGCGATACGTCCGCAAGATATCGCCGACACCGTGGCCTGGATCAGCCAGCTGCCCGAGCATATGAATATCAACTCGATCGAGATCATGCCGGTGGCGCAGAGCTATTCGGCGCTGACCGTTACGCGCAATCTCTAGGCCGCGCGCTGGCTTAGAGCAAGGCGAGTTGCCCGCCCGGTGGACAGAAGCGCGAGCAATCCAGCTCGAACGTTTCGCGCCGCTGCAGGCCCAGGCGCTTGCTGGCCAGGGCGAAACGCTGGGCCAGCAGCTCGGCGAACGCCCCTTCGCCGCGAAAGCGCATGCCGAAGCGGCTGTCATACAGGGCGCCACCGCGGCTCTGGCGGATCAGGCTGAGCACATGCTCGGCGCGTTGCGGGTAATGCGCCTGCAGCCACTCCTCGAACAGCGGCGCCACCTCCCGTGGCAGGCGCAGCAGCATATAGCTGGCGCTCAGCGCCCCGGCCAGGTGCGCCGCGCCGAGCAGTTGCTCCAGCTCCATATCGTTGATCATCGGAATCATCGGCGCACAGAGCACGCCGACCGGGATGCGATTGTCGCGCAGCACGCGGATTGCCCGCAGGCGCGCCGCGGGTGCCGCCGCCCGGGGTTCGAGGATGCGTTTGAGCTCATCATTCAGGCTGGTCAGGCTGATATACACCGCCACCAGGCGCTGGCGGGCCAGCTCGCTGAGCAGGTCGAGGTCGCGCAGGATCAGCGAACCTTTGGTCACTATGGTCACCGGATGGCGGTAATCGAGCAGCACCTTGAGGCTGTTGCGCGTCAGTAACTGCTGGCGCTCGATGGGCTGGTAGGGGTCGGTATTGGAACCCAGGTTGATCGGTGCGCAGACGTATCCGGGCTTGCTCAACTGCTGTTCGAGCAGGGCCACGGCATTGGTCTTGGCGATCAGCTTGGTCTCGAAATCCAGCCCCGGCGACAGATCCCAGTAAGCGTGGCTGGGCCTGGCATAGCAATAGATGCAGCCGTGCTCGCAGCCGCGATAGGGATTGAGCGAGCGGTCGAAGGGCAGGTCCGGCGACTGGTTGCGGGTGATGATAGTTTTCGCGGTTTCCGCCCGCACCTCGGTGGCGCGGCTGGGTGGCACCTCCTGCAGCCAGCCATCGTCGCTGGCGATGCTGCGGGTCGGCGCGAAGCGGTTGTGCGGGTTGCTGGCGGTGCCGCGACCGCGAGGCGGAAGTCTTATAGACATTGGGATACCTTTATACTGTGTATGCATACAGTATTCCGCTGGCCGCAGAAATGCCATGCCCTCGCCCGAAACGGCGCTCGCGATCAGACGAGCTGCTGCCGCGAGCCGGCGACCTCGCCTCGGCAAGGCTAAGCTTGAGCCTTGGCCACTGACGAACGGGCCGGCCCACTCCTGAG